>JAFSLR010000354.1 GCA_017448375.1 Synergistaceae bacterium
ATTGCGAGTCCTGCAAAATTCTTCTGGACTATTTTTTTCCCTGCACCGAATGCCATTTAATACCACACCTCCTGAAACGACAATACATCTACAGTATGAGTTGTATCCATTGCTTCATCGTTATCTCTTCTTACGAGAACCTGATACATTAGCTTTGCGTTGAAGAAATTTTCAGGAAGCTGTGTCCATGCTCTTATGAGGTAAAACCTTTCAGAGACGGAATCATATATAAGTTTGCCGATTCCGTTACGTTTAACATTGCCTTCATCATCATATTCTAATGTCCCAATAGGAGGCATGGCCGCAAAAAGTTTCCTGTGCTTGTATGCTCCGCTGTATTTGGTTGTCCAGTCGATTCTTTCAGCTGTGCTAAAGCTATTACCGTCAAACGCATAATCTAAATCATAAATTCTGACATGATAGCCGCTATTCTTCCATTTCACATCAACATTAGAATCATCAAAAATTTTTGCGTCATTAGAGAAACTCGCATATGTAAGCTGTTCAGTGTCAAGATCTGTTTTATGGACGATTGTGTTTGCTTCTCCTAGTCTGCCTTTTGCCTCCTCAACAAGCGAGTTAAGATTGAGCCTGTAAACCATAATCTCTCTTTCCTCAGCGAGCGAATCAGATGACGACTTCGAGAAGAAAAATACCTGAGCCGTAACCATAACCGCAAACATCAAGAACACCATAACATTAAGCAATGATGCTCCGCGTCTCTTCCTCATTTCAATAATTCCTCCAGTCATTTTCGCTTGAGATTCCTCCAGTCATTTACGCATTTCCCGTTAAACGGACACTGTCTGCACAATTTCTCATCTCGTGAAAATTCCGGCAGTCCCCTTAGCGACATTACCCCGAAAACCGACTCGAAAAGTCCCGGCAATCCCGCAATAATCATTTCCCTAACGCTCGAAGGACTGAATATCTCCGGCTCTTTCCCGTACTCATCAAGATATATTATCTCAACTGAGGGAATTATGCCCGTGTGTTTCCATATCAGCCACGAATAAATCAGGCTCTGCGACAACGGTACAGAAATATCACTCTTCATGTAGCCCTTGAACTCAAACAATCTCGCCTCGCAGCTGTCAGGGTTGAACATCAAAGCGTCATAGCAGCCTGTAACATTCAATTTTACCCCGTCAGCCTCGTAAACGGCATTCAATTTTTGTTCCGGCGGAATGAATACGGTACTCATATTCGCTTCCGTGTCTCTCAGCAATGAGGGAATGAGCGCGAAAAATTCCGACATTGCACGTGTCCATACGGTGATTCCTTTTGCCATTGAGAGAATCTGCTCTGAGGTGTAATTCTGAGATTTTCCGGCAAGAAACGGCATGAATATATTTTCGCGTATGAGTCCTTCGAGAGAGTCGCGTCCTTTTGGGATTGAGTCTGAGATTCTGCGGTGAAGTTTGTCGGCCGGATTTGACGCTGCCTCAAAGAATACCCGTGCTATATTCTTGTGGAACATTGAGCCGTAATAGTATCCGCTGCCGTTAATGCCGATTTTCCACACGTCATCTATACCCCTATGAATCTTGTAGGCAAAAAGCAGCGGGCATCTCTGGCACAAGGCTATATTGCTGACTGAGACAAAACGTGTTCCGGCCATGAATATTTATTTCCTTTCCGCAAGCGTAATGAGGGTGTCATTCTTTGTGCTGTAACTCCTGAAACGCTCAAAATTTTTCTTCACGAAGGATATTATTTCGTTCCGCCCGACTTTTATCCCCCGCTGTGATAACAAATCGACTGCCTTATCAACAGCTAAAATTTTCATGGGTGATGAAGTGATTATGCTGCTGAGCGTGTCTGAAAATAATTTGTCATCATAATACACTGTTGGCTGGGGCTTTGATTTTGAACCGAATTTTTGCGGGGTTGGAGTGTGTATTATTGCGACAGGGGAAAATTTAAGGGACGGTGAATCTATGAGCTTCAGAGTCCGAACGAAGCCTAGAATATCACGGCGTGTTGCTGTGCGAGTCTGAGAGGCTGAATATATGTTCACATCGCCGTTATCGACACGGTTAATCAGGGCTGTTAGTGCGTACCAGTTAATGCGGGTGTCCTTGTCGAGAATCAGAGAATGTCCGCCCTGCCCGATAAATTTCCGGAGATTCTCGTTTGCCTGTTTCCATGTTTTTTTGTGGGTCTTGTCCTCTGAGATGTAGAAGCATTCACTGCCCGGGTATTCCGTCATGAATGACATTCCTGCTTTGAGTGCTGCGCTTACGGTTGAATGTCCTTTTGCCGTTAAGGGAATGAATGCGTATTTCGTGTCGCCGTGAATGCCTTTAAGCCTGATGTATTTTTCCGATGACTTTGCGACCGTGAAGCCTTCGAGGGATGATAGCCAGACTTCAAGAGCTAGTGTTAAGTGTTCGGCGTTCGGGGGCCATACGACTTGGGCAGCCTGAACTTTTTTGTACTCATCGTTGAAAACGCCCTCTATTATCTTTGTGATTTCTTCGGGGTCATTTTCTTTACGGCTTGAATTTGTTATTACGTGGTTTGCAAGCTCTATCACTTGACGGGGCGAATACTCCTGATTTACATTCATTCTTGAGATGAGCCAGTTATATATCTCGTCAGCCCCTTCACTGAATGTTGCGGATATTCTCTCTTTAACGAGCTGTTTTGCCTGTTCAACGGAACATGTTTTCATTATCATTCTGTTGCTTTTTATTCTCTGTTCTGCTGCCTCGTCAAGAACGGGAACAAATACGTCATTCCAAACCTGAGCCCTTACGAAACACAAAGGTAGTATCCCCGATAAATCATTCATCAGAAGGCTTACTGTATTTCCCCAAGCTGTGATTAATTCCCTTCGTTTTTCCTTATCCTTCATGCTGTCTAACTGGTCAAAGCATATAATCATTGGGACTTTTGCATATCCTAATACGAGTCCGAGAGAGATTAATATATTCTCTGCTTCATGTTCACGCCTTGAATTTGTCATCATGTTAGTATCTCTTGAAGGAAGTCCGAGCCTCAATGAATCCTCATCATCAAGCCCCGAACAAAGCCAGTCAAGAATATCCGTCTTTGTAGTCTCATCATTTGCAGACATGTAAAGGAGAAGGCATTTAAGAAAATTCCTGTCAAGTCTGGGAATGTCTTTCTTGATATTTGCACGCAAGTCTAATCTCTCTATGCTGTCGAAGCCTTCATTACGCCTGTGTTCCCTGTAAGCATTCATAAATTCGCTCGTAATCATGTCGAACTGTGAACGCCCTTTGCTGTGTATGAGCCTCAAGCTGTTGAATATCTCCGAGAGTATATGCTGTGTTACGCTTTCGGGGTCTGTGAATGCCCTTACTGCCACGAAAACTGCGGGCTGTGCATTGCTTCTCATTCTGCGTAAAATCCGTGAGAGCATATGAGTTTTTCCCGACCCTGCCTCACCGAGTATGAGTCCTGCAAGAGGTACGGTAGGTTCACGCCTTTTCTGCCTTATGAGCTGCTCTATCTCTTCTGAGGTGTCGCGGTTGAGATTCTGCAAGTCCGGGTTATTGTTGTTCCACGGGAGCGGGGAAGCGTGAGACGCAAACGGATTATTTTCGCGGAGTCTCTGAAGTATCGAAATGTTATCAGGCATTCCAGGTTACCGATCCCATTCTGAAATTATTTTCGTCAACGTAGCAGTCAGAAACTTCATCTTCAGTCATCAATGACGCATCGCCCGTGTGAAGCTGTATTACTCTCCTGTTACGCAAATCCCGAATCATTCCGTCAAAAACATCGCGAGGCCAGCCCAATTTCCTCCGAATGTCGCAGATTCTCACGAATATTCTTCCCCTGTCAAGCTCATCAAACGCAGCCTTGAATCTTTCCGGCGTATATTCCCCGCTGTCATTCACGCTCACCGAATCCGCAGCAGCCTTCATCACCTTTGAAGCCTTGTAGATTTTCGGCCTTCCCTTATCGTCATATCTGGTTATGACTTTTCCTTCGTCAACAAGCTCATTGATTACCGCGTAAAACTCAGCTTTCGTGAAAGGAAGACTCCTCATTGCCCTTTTGTCAAACGCTTTATTTTCGGACAGAAGCCCCAGCACTAACTCTGAAGGCTCGCACGGAATGAGTATATAAACGCTGCTTCCCTTGTTCCTGAAAATGAATCTTCCTTCCGCTGCCCTTTCTATTTTGAGCTGTATTATCTTTCCGCTTTCGTTAATCCTGATTCCGAGTTCGCTCTTTGTCGCAACGTTCATTAATCCCGGAAGTTTCTTTGCGCTCACGAAACCTTTATTTTTCTCCAGTATAGCCTGAATCGAATCGGCGATGCTTTTTTCAGCCATTATATTTTCAGCTCCTTAAATTTTGTGGAATGTTCTAATTTTAGCGCAGTGTTATCATATTCACAAAAAGGTGATACATATTGACTCATGAACCCGTTATGTTAAATGAAGTTTTAGAACTCGCAGAATCTCATTCTCACTCACGAATCCTTGACGGCACTTTAGGACTCGGCGGTTACTCCGAAGAATTGTTGAGGCGTTTCCCGGACTCTGAAGTCTTAGGGATTGACCGCGACCCCGAAGCAGTGAGATTATCCCGTGAAAGGCTCAAAGATTACGGCCCGCGATTTTCGGCCATGTGCATAAACTTTGGGAGACTCTCAGAAATTGAAGGCTTGAAGGATTTTGACGTTCTCGTTTTTGACTTGGGAGTCTCGAACATGCAGATTACGATCCCTGAGCGCGGATTCTCTTTCAACGCTGACGGCCCGTTGGACATGCGAATGAATCCGAATGACGACTCTGTTCCTACAGCCGCAGAAATTCTCAGGGACTCCGACGCTGATACGCTCACTGAAATCTTCAGGACTTACGGCGAGGAACGTTACGCGAAAATCATAGCTTCAGCCGTTAAACGTTCCCCGAATCCCATAACTACAACTGCCGGACTCGTTTCGCTGATTCGTGATACTCTGCCTCA
>JAFSLR010000355.1 GCA_017448375.1 Synergistaceae bacterium
AAGCTCCCATAATTTTATGATTGTTACGATGATATTATATCCGAAATTTTTTGACTGTGATAATATTTTATAATGCAAAATTTATTTTCAGCTAGAATCTTTCCTCACTTGACATATTTTCATAAAGCATGTAATCTAATCTCTGCAATTTGATGTATGTTTTTTCAGTTTGCAAAATCATTTTTATTTTTATTCAGGAGGCTTTTTTTTCATGGCACAGGGAACTGTCAAATGGTTCAACGAGACAAAAGGATACGGCTTCATCACCGTAGACGACGGAAAGGACGTATTCGTCCACTTCAGCGCAATTCAGGGTGAGGGCTTCAAGACACTCAACGAGGGACAGAAGGTAACGTTCGACATCGTAAACGGCGAGAAAGGCCCCCAGGCTGCCAACGTCGTAAAGCAGTAGCAAGAAGGTCTCCTGCACTACACACACTTCCTAAACTACTAAAAACGTAGCAGAGAAAATCACATGAGAATCTTGCAGGCAATGCGGGGTTCTCATTTTTGTATTAGGGAGATAATATGACACAAAATGAAATGAATATCCTTGTTCCCGAAAAACTTTCGGAGATCGAGCGCACAATGGGAATAACTGTACTTTACGCCGCTGAATCAGGCAGCAGGGCATGGGGATTTGAGTCAACCGACAGCGATTTTGACGTTAGATTCATCTACAAACGCCCTAAATCAGAATATCTCAGGCTCAACGAAACGCGCGATGTTATAGAATTGCCCATTAATGACACTTGGGACGTTACCGGCTGGGACTTGGCAAAAGCATTAAGGCTCCTCCATAAGTCTAACCCTACATTGTTTGAATGGCTTTCATCACCTATATGTTACAGGGACACGGGATTTTCGGAAAGGATACAGCCTCTTCTCGCCGAATATTTTTCCCCGTCAAGAATGTTATATCACTATCTGAGCATGTGCCGTAACAACATTCGCAATTACCTTCAGGGTGAAACCGTAAACCTTAAACGCTATTTATATTCATTGAGACCTGTACTTGCGTGCTTGTGGGTGATTGAATATGACGAGCCGCCGCCGATGAAATTCTCAGTTCTTGCGGAAAAATTATTGCCTGAAAATCTGCGTCCTTCGGTGAATTATCTTCTTTCTGAAAAAATGAAGTCCTCCGAGAAATCAGAAATTCAGCACATGAATGACATTGAGACTTTCATTAATGAGTCAGTGATAAGGGTTAAGGCTTATATTGAGACTTTGCACGAACCTCAAAGAAGCTGGGACTCACTGAACCGCTTTTTTCTTCAGGAAATATCATGAAATCATCAGCTCAGAATCTCATAATCTCCGAAAGAATCGCTAAAGCCGTAAACGAATCGGGCGGACGTGTCTTCTATGTCGGGGGATATGTACGGGATAAAATTTCAGGCCGTAACAGCAAGGACATAGACATTGAGATTCACGGGGTAACGCCGGAAAAACTCCGTGAGATTCTCTGTGCATTCGGTGAAGTTCAAAGCATGGGCGCAAGTTTCAGCATAATGGGACTCAAGCATTACAGCGTTGACATCTCAATGCCCCGTTCGCTCTCAACGGGTGAGATTGACCCCTTCACGGGCTTTGCGAACGCCGCAAAACGCAGGGACTTCACGATGAACGCATTAATGGAGGACGTATTGACGGGTGAAATTCTTGACTTCTACGGCGGAATTGATGACATCAACCGCAGAATCATACGGCATGTTGACGACTCTACGTTCCTTCTTGACCCTTTGAGGGTGATACGTGCTGCGAGATTTTCGGCGGGATTGGGATTTGATGTTGATGATGATACGAGGCGTATATGTTCGTCAGCAGACATCTCAAAGATTGCCCCTGAGCGCGTATTCTCCGAGCTTGAGAACGTCATCATAAAATCGGAATCACCTTCACGGTTCTTCGCTGAGCTTGAGAGAATGAATCAGTTATCGGTGTGGTTTCCTGAAGTCAGAGAATATGACATTATAGACATGGCCGCAAACGTCCGCGAAAAATCATCATACATCACAGGCTTCATGCTCGCTTCATTGTGTCATGACATGAGGGAAGATGATATTACCCGTTTCCTTTCACGCTTAACGAACGATATACGGCTCACAAAATACGTCCTCAACATGGCCGGATTGTCTCAGAAACTCTCACGAATGCCCGAAGATTCACCCGTATTATCACTGCTTGAAGTTTTCGATGACGCGGAATGCCCTGACGATTTGGCGTTGTTGTCGGAAATTTTCACGGGTAATCCTCACTCTGATATACTCACTCTGTATCATGAGAGGATGAGCCTTCCTTCTGTGAGGGGAGCTGACATTCTCAGGGAAGGAGCGAGTCCCGGCCCGGCTGTGGGCGAGGCAATGAGGCACATACATACATTAAGGCTTCAGGGAGTCCCGAAAGCTGAACAGCTGCGAGAGGCCATGAGATATATTGCGGAGGCGAAACAATGATTGACGTAACACTTTTGGGGACGGCAGCACTTGCACCGATTCCAGGTCGGGCATTATCGGCGATGTTCCTGACTTGCGCGGGGCATTCGATACTTTTCGACTGCGGGGAAGGCACTCAGACAGCAGCGCGGAAAGCAGGTATCAGCCTCATGAAGACCGACATTATAGCCCTGACACACTATCACGGGGATCATATATTGGGCATTCCGGGATTGTTGCAGACCATGTTCAGCTCAGGACGTACCGAGCCTATATACATTGCCGGGCCTGAAGGCTTGAACGTCATAATGTCAGCAATAATGACTCTGACGGGCGCGCTTCCGTTTTACGTGGGACTGATTGAGATTCCTTCTGAGGGATTGAGACTCCGCGAAATTGTCCCGGGCTGGCCGAACGAGGCTGTGTTGTCGTCATTCCCCACAAAGCACAGGTGCATATCTCAAGGGTATTCGTTCACTTTGGGGCGTGCCGGGAAATTCGACCCCGTTAAAGCGCGTGAATTGGGTGTTCCTCTTCACCTCTGGAAAGTCTTGCAGAGGGGCGAAAGTGTTTTTGCTGACGGAAAAGAGATTCTCCCGTCTCAGGTTATGGGGGAAAAACGCCGGGGGCTTAAAGTGATTTTCACGGGTGATACGGCAATGTGCGACTCTCTTGTTGAAGCCTCAAAGGGTGCTGACCTGATTGTATGCGACGCGACTTACGGGGATGACTCGCGCTCCGAGACTGCGATTGAACGCGGGCATATGACATTCTCACACGCTGCTGAAACGGCGAGGCTTGCGGGGGCGAAAAGATTATGGCTGACTCATTACTCCCAGAGCGTTACGAACCCTGAATTATTCCTCCAGAACGCAACATCTATTTTCCCTGAGAGTATTTGCGGTTATGATGGTATGTCGGCGGAACTGAGATTTGACTCGTAGTTCACACGCCAGAACCATAACCCGCACGCAGGTACAGTCATGGCCGACTCTGTTCTCTCACTCCCAGTCAGCAACCCTTCAAGCCACGCAAGACTCTTCTTCCCCGCCGAAACACTGTCAATATTCCCGACAATAATCCGTACCATATTCGTTAGGAACGATTGAGCCTTAACGCTGATGATTGAGAGATTTCCACGCTGCCTTATCCTTAACGTGTCAATAGTCCTCAAGGGGTCTTCAGGGCATTCACCCGCACGGCAAAACGCCCTGAAATTATGCCGTCCCTGAATCATTTTGCAGCATTCACGCGCAAGATTCATATCCCAGATTTTTGCTTTACGATGCCACACAAAATTATTCATCATTGGCGGGCAGACATGGCCGTGATACACGAAATATTTATACTCCCTCGACAATGCAGAATACCTCGCGTTGAAACTTTCCGGGACGTAATACGCTCTCATTACCCGTATGTCATCGGGAAGGTAGAAATTCACCGCAAGCCTTAACTTTTCGGGCGGAATATCCTTCCCCATTCTGAATGACGCAACTTGACCCCAAGCGTTTACACCCCTGTCCGTTCGTCCTGCACCCGTTATTCTTATGGGTACTCCTGCAATCTTTGCGAGTGCCGACTCGATTTCCTCCTGAATGCTTATTGCGTCCGGCTGTACCTGCCAACCAGAATATTTTTTCCCGATGTACGAAACCTTAACCGCGTAATTCATAGCCCAATCTCAATGAACATTCCCACACATACAGCACTAATCATCACCGTAATTGTATCTTTCCATCTCCAGATTAACGGCTTTCGTCTCGTGCGACTTGTACCACCGTCATATCCGCGTGCCTCCATAGCAACCGCAATCTCATCTGCACGCCGGAAGATTATCACTATCAGCGGTATCAATATCGGCATGAATGACTTTACACGCTGGAATATATTTCCCTGACCTATTCTCGCTCCCCTTGAAACTTGAGCGCGTATTATCCTGTCAGTTTCCTCCATCAAAAGCGGTATGAACCTCAGAGCCATCGCAATCATCATTGAGACTTCATTAACGGGAAATCTAAATCTCGAAAGCGGCCTCAACATCGCGTCCAATCCGTCAGCAAGTTCAAGCGGTGATGTCGTAAGTGGAAGCATTACAGCAAACATCATCAATATCACAAGCCTAATCGACATGAATACTCCCGATATTACCGAGACGGTTAAACTTTCGTCCCTGAATAGCCCCGCTATTATGTGAAATATTAACGTGAATACTGCGAGGAAGAATACTGGTTTTGCCGAACGAAGTACCGAACGCCACGAAATTTTTGACGCACAAACAAGCCCCCAAAGTACTCCGCACCATATTATGATTCCCCAGTAAGTTTTTGACGGGAATATTGCCGATATTATGAGGAGCATTGATATAAGTTTTGCGCGAGGGTCAAGCCTGTGAATTATTGAGCCTGTCGGAACGTACTGTCCGAGATTCATGTTTATTGCAGACATCGTGAAATCTCCTCATAGTCATATATTAGCGGGAAATCGGGATTAACTTTGCGGACTTCGGCTGAAACTCTGAGGACTTCCGGCCATGCTTCAGGCTTAACTGAGCCCATAATATCGTGAATAATCTCGTACGGCCTTCCCTCATTTATCACCCTTGAGTCCCTCAGTATCAATATCCTGTCGCTGTAATGTAACGCCATGTCCAAATCGTGTGTAACGGTTATTATTGTCTTTCCTTCGTCCCTGAGTCTTGAGAGCATTCCGAGAATTTTTCGCTGATACGATGCGTCCAAACCCGCTAAAGGCTCATCAAGGACAATAACTTCGGGTTTTGCCGACAACACGGACGCTATAGCAACGAGCCTTCTTTCACCGCCCGAAAGCGCGATAGGATTCCTTGCGAGGAAATCACGCGATAGTCCGGCGCATTCAAGTCCGTAAATCACGGCTTCGTCAAGCAATTCACCCTTAAAGCCTGCGTTTTTGGGTGCGAATGCTAGCTCATCTTTCACGGTTGATGAGAATAGCTGGTCTTCGGGATTCTGGAAGACTAATCCGGCTTTCTGTCTTAATGCGTAGACTTCCTCGCCTTTTTGGGGTAATGGCTGGCCGTCAAAATATATTTTCCCTTCCTGAATCTTGTACAGTGCGTTAAGGTGCTGAACTAGGGTTGATTTTCCCGAACCTGATTTCCCGATTATCGAAAGCCATTCGCCCGCGTGAATGTCGGCGTTAATATCTTTGAGGGCGTAAGAGTTCTCGTCATATTTGAAGGACAATCCGTCAACCAGAAATTTATCGTCATATTTTGTTTCAGGCGTTGAAATTTTTGCTGACGGCTTTAACTCCGCTAGTCCTTCGGGGAATTTTATCCCGTGAGAATCGCAATAACGTTTTATCTTGAGACTGTCTGGAACAGTGAACCCTAAACTTTCGGCGTTCTCCCAGAAATCGTTGACGCTCCCTTGCCATTTCACTCCGCCTTCAGAGAGGACGATAACTTTCTGAATGTCGCTGAAACTCTCCGCTTCAAGCTGGTGCGTAATCTGAATGATTGTCATACCCTCAGCGTGAAGGTAGCGCAATACTTTCTCAATCTTCAGCCTTCCGCTTGGGTCAAGCATTGCTGTTGGCTCGTCAAGTATCAGGCATTCGACATTAGCGGCTAGGACTCCTGCGAGAGCTGCGCGCTGTTTTTCGCCTCCTGAAAGCGCAGATACGGCCGAATCTTTTTTCCTGAGCATGTCTGTTTGAGCGAGTGCCATATCAACACGGAGCTGAATCTCTTCTGGACTCAGCCCTTGATTTTCGGGCGCAAACGCAACGTCATCCTCAAGCATGGCCGCAACGATTTGATTTTCGGGGTCTTGGAATAACATTCCGACGGTGCTGCGTAATTCCCTGAAATCAATTTCCCGAATATCTTTGCCGTTTACCATGCAGGAACCTTCTGAGGGGTCAATTATTCCCCCGATTATTTTCGCCAGTGTTGATTTTCCGCTCCCATTATGACCGAGAATTGCTGCCCTTTCTCCTTTGGCTACAAAAAACGAGACGCGGTTTAATGCACGTCCCGTATTATTTCTGCCGTATGAGAACGAAACCGAGCAGACCTCGATTAACGGGGGGTTATTTCTGCTCTTCTTTTCGTTCGACAAGTTCAATCACTGCCATCGGTGAGCCGTCGCCTTTTCTTGCGCCGAGCTTGATTATTCTCGTATAGCCGCCCTTGTCAAAACTCTTGTACTTGGGGGCTATTTCCTGAAACAATTTCGTTGCTGCCTCTTTATGGGGCATTTTCGAGAACACTACGCGAATATCATGAACGCTTCCGCCTCTTGCGCGTGTTATGAGTTTCTCGGCGACCCTGCGGAGTTCCTTTGCGCGTGTTACCGTTGTCGTAATACTTCCTTTGAGGAAGAGACTTGCGGCCATGTTACCGAGCATTAATTTGCGGTGGCTGCCGTAGCGTCCGAGTGTCCTATGGTCAACATGATGTCTCAATTTATGCTTGCACCTCCTTAGCTGTCCTCTTCTGTGTCTTGTGTATCATTTTCGGTTTCATTGTCCGAATCTCCGGCGGTTTCGGGTTCGGTCTCGTCTGTAACTTCGGGTGTTTCACCTTCGGGCTGTTCCTCGTCGTGTGGGTCATCCGGCCTGAGTTCGTAGCCTAGAACCTGCAACCTGTCCTCAATCTCATTCAGAGACTTTTTGCCGAGATTGCGAATCTTCAGGAGTTCCTCGCGCGATCTCTGGAGTAATTCACCCACCGTATGAATGCCCCCGCGAAGAAGGCAGTTTTCGCTCCTTATCGAGAGTTCAAGCTCATGTATAGGGTGAGAGTATTGCTCCGTCTTGATTTCCTCCGGGTCGGGCTTGGGGGGCTCTGCGACTTCAGGCGGTGTCTCTTCGGGCTCTCTTTCTGCCTGCGGTGCGGTGCTTACGGTTTCGGCGATATGCCCGAAGCATTCCTCAGCGATTTTCGCAGCCTCAGTTACGGCCTCTTCAGGAGCTACAGCCCCGTTTGTCCAGACCTCAAGAATTAGCCGCTCATAGTCTATGCTCTGTCCGACTCTTGCGTTCTCAATCGTATAGTTCACTCTCTTTACGGGTGAG
>JAFSLR010000356.1 GCA_017448375.1 Synergistaceae bacterium
GGGAAAACTTCTACAGTGTCGCCCCTGACTCTGAATTTACCGGGTTCGGGCGTGAAGTCTGTACGTTCGTAGTAATTCCCGACGAGTCGCGCAAGAAATTCCCGTTCGTCAAGTTTGTCGCCTGTGTGAAACGAAATTATTGCGTCCTCGTATGCCGATTTCATTCCGAGTCCGTAGATACATGACACACTAGCCACAACAATAACATCATGACGCTCAATTAATGCCTTTGTTGCTGAGAGCCTGAGACGTTCTATTCGGTCATTAACGGAAGCGTCCTTTTCTATGTATGTATCAGTCTGGGGGATATATGCTTCGGGCTGGTAATAGTCGTAGTAGCTGACGAAATATTTTACGGCGTTTTCGGGGAAAAATGCTTTGAACTCGCTGTAAAGCTGTGCTGCAAGCGTCTTGTTGTGAGCGAGGATTAAAGCGGGGCGGTCAAGATTTGCGATTACGTTTGCGACCGTGAATGTCTTTCCGCTGCCTGTAACGCCTTTAAGGGTCTGGAATCTGTTTCCGGCCATGATACTTTGAGTCAGTGAGTCTATAGCTTGTGGCTGGTCTCCTGATGGCGGCCACTGAGAATGAAGAACAAAATGTTTTTTCTTTGACACGTAAAATTATCCCTTCATTATTTATTGCCGATATTATAATCAGAAAGGTAACGACTTCATAATAGCTTTCAAGAATCATCAAAGCCCGCATTAAATGTGATAATATATAGTGCTAAGTCAGCTTTGTTATTTTCACCCGAAAGCGGAGGCCTTAATCATAAATGCAGGAAGTCAAAAAAGTAACCACTGAAGCCGGAACTAATGAATGGCAGCTAGTCGTATTCGTTCTCGGCGATCAGTCTTTTGCAATCAACGTTGACAAGACACGGGAAATCTTGCGCTGGCCGGGGGTGCGTTCAATCCCCGATGCACCTGTTGCCCTCATAGGCATAACATCAGTGCGCGGTGAAGTTCTCCCTATGGTTGACCTTAGAATATTCTTGGGCATTCCACCGGTTACCCCTATGGAGCAGAGCAAAGTTATCATAGCGGAGTTCAACGAAGTGAAGCTAGGTTTTGTTGTCGATGCAGTGGAAAGGATATACCGAATCAAATCCGAAGACCTTGACGCAAGCATGACAGGTAAATATCTCGGAGACTGGATACTCTACGTAATCAAGCGCGATTCCCGGAACGTTCTCCTACTCGACTATGAAGCAATAGTCCAGACGATAAGCCCGCAGCTTGTCATTCAGCATTCAGGCGACCCGGGAAAGGCCGTAGCAATGATGGAAGGAGTCGGGCACCCCGGCGACTATCACATTATCGTTGCGGAGGACTCGCCGTTAATCCGAAAGCAGGTCGAAGACGCATTAATGGCCAGCGGGTTCACAGACCTTCACATATGCCCAGACGGTAAAGTCGCATATGACGCTATTGTCGGCGCAAATGAACACTGCGACTTGCTGATTACGGACGTTGAAATGCCCAGACTTGACGGTCTTACGCTAACGAGGCGCATAAAGGAGAATCCCGAAACCAAGCACATACCGATAATCGTATTCTCCTCAATCATGGCCAATGACATCAAGAACAAGGCCGCAAGCGTCGGAGCAAATTATCAGGTAACGAAGCCGGAAATTACGCAGCTTGTTGAGTGCGTCGTAAAAGTTATCCGCGAGAAACAGGAGAAAGAGTCAACGGAGGCCGCAAGCTGATATTACCATTCTGGAGTTCAGAGTTATACGTGGAAATATCCCCGTGGTTTCCTTTCGGGAAAGATTATCAGCCTGTCTCGGTCAACAGGTTCTATGACTCTACGCTGAAGAATATTGCCGGGTCATGCATAGATCTGGACAGCGAATTTTTCTTCATGGCCTCGCCTCAAACGGGCTGTGTCGGGAATCTTCCCCGTGAAAATTTCTTCAGGTATCAGCCTGACAGCGCGTTTAGTCTTGGATTCCTGATGATACTGGGATATTCAGAGAAGATAGAGAGAGCTGTTATATTGTCATTGGGGATTATCGGCCCGAAAAGCGGACTTAGTGCGGGGATTACTTCGTGTTCAATATGGAGTCGCGGAATATTCAAGGGCACTGCGAAAGTTATAGCTGTTGCGGGAGATGATCCGTTTTATGACTGTTCGGCCTATCTTAATATTTTGTCGCGCGTCCTTAATGATGTTAAGGGTATTATAGGCACTCCGGGACAGTCGTATTACGCTGAGAAATTCGGGTATGACCGTTTCTTTATGAGCTGGGAGAATGACAGCCCTTATGACATATCCGCGAGTCATGTTATATCGGAGTTTGAGCTTGACGGGACACGGGAAATTGTCGGGGGCGCGTCTACTGAGGATTTCCCGCCGTTTATGGGCGCATCAGTAAGCATACAATAAAGGAGAGGTGTTTATTCTTGATAAAGAAGAAAGAAGTTACAGAGAATAGCGGACAAGAGACGAAAACAAAATCAAAAGCTAAGCCGGCTAAAGATAAAACAACAGGTACAGCTCCCGTAACAACAAAAGAAAATTCCGGCAGCAAAACTCCAAACCCTATCGGAGACCTTTTAATCGAAGGCAGCGACAGGGGATATGTTACGCATGATGATATAGAGCGTCATTTGCCTTCTGAGACTTGGGACGCTGATACTCTGGACAGGATTTTCACGAACCTTCAGGAAATGGGAATTGATGTTGTCGACAAATCCGAAATCGGGAAAATGCCCGCACAGACTGACACTCAGGAATTTATCCCGACAGTTGACAGCGAAATGGGCAAACTTGATGACATACCATTAACCGACCCCGTGAGAATGTATTTGCGCGAAATCGGAAAAGTATCACTCTTAACGGCAGCTGAAGAAGTAGATTTGGCACAGAGAATGGAGAAAGGAGACATTGATGCGAAGAAGAGACTCATTGACGCAAATTTGAGGCTTGTTGTGAGTATTGCGAAAAAATATATCGGGCGCGGAATGTTATTCCTTGATTTGATTCAGGAAGGTAATTTAGGGTTAATACGTGCTGTTGAAAAATTTGATTACAGAAGGGGCTTCAAGTTCAGCACCTACGCAACATGGTGGATAAGGCAAGCGATAACAAGGGCGATTGCTGACCAGGCGAGAACGATTCGAGTCCCCGTCCACATGGTAGAGACTATCAACAAAATGGTTAGAATGTCGCGTCTTCTCGTTCAGGAATTAGGCCGAGAACCTACTGATGATGAAATAGCCGCTAAAATGGGAATTGAGCCTTCAAGGGTCGAGGAAATTCGGCGCATATCACAATTACCCGTATCACTCGAAACA
>JAFSLR010000357.1 GCA_017448375.1 Synergistaceae bacterium
AGGAAAATAAATATCAGTGAATCGAGCATCGGAATAGTCCGCTTCTCCATTGCTGAGGCTTGCCATAGAGTGATGTGGTATCCACAGATGAGTAGCCGCCCACGCAGACGAACCGACCGCAACAATACACACGGCCATGAATAACGCAATATACTTCTTCATGCTTATAACCTCCTGCAAAATATTCCGCCATAATCAGAAAGACACATGACCGCCACCAATCGCTATATGATATAATACACATTAGCAAGGTAAGCTAGGATAATTATATCCTCTGTCATGTGTTAAGTTTCTAATTTTGACGCAAGTAATTATAACACACTACCTTGCAATTTTTTACACATTTTTCAAAGTTTTTCCATATCACTCAAAATATTATTCTTCCCTCTTATATCACAATGCCCCTTCCCAATCTGGTATAATCGCAGCGAAACTCACATATGAAAATCAAGGAGCTGTTTTTTTTGGGACAGATTCAAATCATCGTTGAGGGAATGACAGCAAGCGGAAAATCTACAATCGTTAATCTTCTCTCGGAGCGTCTCGGCTTTGACGTTATGCCCGAAGAGTTCAGAGACCCTTTAGACCTTCTCGGACGCTTCCATCACAACCGCAAATGGGCTTTCCCCATGCAGTTAAACTTCCTCGTTACACGGTTCGCACAATATCTTTGTGCCAGCGAGGGCGATAATTACATTCTTGACCGCAGTGTTTTCGGCGACAAAGTTTATGCCATGCTCTATTACCGAAGCGGTTACTTCATGGACAGTCAATTAGGCTGTTATCTCACTCTCTATGACTCACTGCTTAGGGACGTTAAACAGCCGAAACTCTTTGTACTTGTTCGCTGCGAGTTCAACGAGATTATCCGCCGTATTCATGACAGAGGAAGACAGGACGAAATTGACGCGGGCGTTGAGTACTGGAAATCACTTTATGACGCTTACATGCCGTTTCTTGACTTCGTGAAATCCGAACTCAAAGGCGATATTAACTTCTTGGAGCTCGAACTCTCAGACCCCAAATTCATCGACACTCCCTCAATGACTGATTCGTTTCTCGGAGATGTAGCAAGATATTTCCCCGAAAGAAGGATACTTCCTCCACATGAAGATTAGCGGATTATTGCGTCATATTGACACTTTCGCACCGTTTTCGCTTGCTGAGGACTGGGACAACTCCGGGCTCCTCATAGGGAATTATGATGACGAAATCAAGCGCATAGGCGTATGTCTTGACGCTGTAAGCGAGGCCGTAATAGAGGCTGAAGAGTTAGGCTGCAACGTCATTGTAGCTCATCACCCGTTAATCTTCCGTCCGGTCAGAAATATCACCGTAAGCAATGAGCAGGGGCGCACGATATTCGAGGCAGTAAGGCGCAACATAAACATTATCGCCGTCCATACGAACTGGGACAAGACAGCAGGAGGCGTTAATGATATTCTCTCGGCGTTAATCGGACTCAAGCACCCCGAACCCTTAAATACTTTCGGCGTTTTCGGAGTAATTTCACCGCGTATGAAGCTCAATAATTTTGCCGAACACGTAAAATCATCTTGGGGACTTTCACGCCTTGACGTTTACACGAAGAAGAATAAGCCAGTTTCGCGCGTTGCACTTTGCGGGGGCTCAGGGGCGGAGTTCTGGAAGTCGGCAAAAGGAATCGGGGCTGACGTTTATATTACGGCGGACATGAAGTATCATGAAATTTCTGACGCTGTAAATGACGGAATGACGATAGCACTTTGCGATCACGGAGAAATGGAAAGGGTATCAATTTCACAGCTTGCACATAAACTTGAAGGCTGCGGAATTGAGACGGTAATTATTGATGTTAAGGCACTTCCGCCAATCATCAGAATATAACGAGGAAAACTACATGAAAAAACGAGTATTAATCGCAATGAGACCTACAGGGCCGTTACATTTGGGACACATGGCCGGAGCTTTAAGCAATTTCATTAAGCTGCAGAATGATGATAATTACGACTGCTTCTACGCGATTGCAGACTGGCACGCACTCACATCAAATTACGAGGACAGCGCGAACACTGCCGAATATTGCTACACGGCTTTGCTTGACTGGTTATCGGTCGGGGTTGACCCGGAGAAATCGCCGTTGTTCATTCAGTCTCACGTACCGCAGCACGCAGAGTTAGCACTTGCACTCGGAATGATTACCCCGTTGGGCTGGCTTTACCGTAACCCTACGTACAAAGAGCAGCTATTCAACATCAGAAATAGGGATTTGGGGACATTCGGATTTTTGGGTTACCCCGTGTTAATGGCGGCTGATATATTGCTGTACAAGGCTGAATTAGTCCCGGTAGGAGAAGACCAGAGCGCACACCTTGAGATTTCCCGCGAGCTTGTGAGGCACTTCAACAACATTTTCGGCGAGGGATTACTCGTTGAGCCTCAGCCGCTTTTCACGAAGACCCCGAAAGTTCCCGGGACTGACGGACGAAAGATGAGCAAGTCATACGGGAATGCGCTTGAAATCTCCGAGAGCGAGGACTCAATGTGGCAGAAATTACGCACGATGATGACAGACCCCGCCCGAATGAGACGCAAAGACCCCGGCAACCCCGAAAAATGTCCTGTCTGGGATCTGCACAAAGTCTTCAATCATGACGAAAGCGAGAAGGCAGAAATCTGCGAGGGCTGCAAGACTGCGGGTATCGGCTGTATCGACTGCAAAAA
>JAFSLR010000358.1 GCA_017448375.1 Synergistaceae bacterium
AATGTTATCGGAGGACTTCAGCATTCCTGCGACGTATTTTTTTATCAGACGGGATTACGCACGGGTATTGAGGACTTAATCAAATGGGGCAGGAAATTTCATCTCGGTGAGCCGACTGGAATCGATCTCCCCGGCGAGAGCGGCGGAAATATTGCCGGGCCCGAATGGAAGATGAGACGATTCAAATCTCAATGGTCTGGCGGTGATACTGTGAATTATTCTATAGGGCAGGGCTACATGCTAATGACACCGATACAAATCGCGCGGCTTTATGCTGCAATCGCTAACGGCGGGAAAATGGTAACTCCTCACCTGCACGCAAAAGGTTACAGAGTCCCGGAGAACATCAATCTCAATCCCGCAAAGCTCGAAATAGTACGCAGAGGACTCGAGGCAGTAGTGAGTCGCGGGACTGGCTCAAGGGCAGGGCGTTTCGGCGTTCATGTTGCGGGCAAAACTGGGACGGCTCAAAATTCACACGGCGATGATCACGCGCTGTTTGCGGGGTATGCTCCTGCTGAAGCACCGAAATATGTCGCTGTTGCTGTCGTTGAAGGAGGCAAACACGGGAGCAGTGTTGCGGGGCCTATGGTAGGGCAGATGCTCGCACATTTGCTTTCACATTAATTTTTATTTTACGCAAGAATTACGAATTGACAGTATAATATTCACACACAAATTTTTTAAGCGTTGATTGATTATGAAAATACCAACTTTGAATTTGCTGAAGAAATTACGCAAACCCGAAACGCATATGGAGCTTGAAAGAATGCATTACGGGATAAAGATCTTCCTTCCCGAAAATTTATCGGAGGACGAATTGTTGAAGCTGTTAGTCCGCATTCCCCAGTCAGCATACAAGCTCCCCGATGAGCAGGGAATATCATTAGATTTCTCTGGCCGCGAATGTTCGAGACGCTTAATACTCCACATGATAAACAGCATTGTATGGGAGAAAAACGTGCGGGTCATTGCGTGGCTCTCAGGCAATCCCGCAAGCGTAAAGCTCTTCAAGGCAGCAGGACTTTCAACAGCCGAACCGCCGCTGAACATCGAAAGCGCGAAATCCTCCGGCACTCACGAAAAAAATATACAGCCCGAAAAATTAATCCGTACAAAAGCAAAAATCGTATTCGGCTCAATGCGTTCAGGCCACAAAGTAGAGACAGAAGGCGACGTAATAGTCTGGGGTCATCTCAACCCCGGCGCGGAAATCATAGCGGGAGGAAGCATATTCATAGCCGGAAAATTATCGGGTGTTGTTCATGCGGGGGGATTTGGCCGTGAGGATGTCTTTGTTTACGCAGGAAGTTTTGAGACACCGCAAGTCAGAATAGCGAACAAGTTATGTTTTGCGGACGAAAAATCTACATCATCATGGCGCAAGAGCGTACTGATTACCCTTGAGGAAGGAACGCCCGTAATCCGTGGGAATAAATTTCTTCAGCGCACAATCATGAAATCACAGGCAAATACAGGAGGAATGAACGAATAAATGTCAGCACGAG
This sequence comes from Synergistaceae bacterium, assembly GCA_017448375.1. Taxonomy (GTDB): domain Bacteria; phylum Synergistota; class Synergistia; order Synergistales; family Aminobacteriaceae; genus JAFUXM01. The sequence continues at coordinate 1,509 of JAFSLR010000358.1, forward strand.
TAATAGTAGTAACGTCGGGAAAAGGCGGTGTAGGCAAGACAACCAGCACTGCGAATATAGCGGCGGCATTGGCGAAATTCGGCAAGAAAGTTGTTGCGGTTGACGCTGATGTAGGTCTGCGGAATCTTGATGTCATTATGGGATTGGAGAACAGAGTCGTCTACAACTTCATTGATGTCATCGAGAAAGCCTGCAAACTTTCAGCCGCTTTAGTCAAGGACAAAAGAGTCCCGGGTCTTTACCTTCTTCCGGCCGCACAGACACGCACAAAAGATGCTGTAAACCCTGAGCAGATGGTCGCGCTTTGCGAGGAAATGAAACCTGATTTCGACTTCATACTCCTCGATTGCCCCGCAGGTATTGAGGGAGGCTTCAAGAACGCCGCCGCCGGTGCAGATGAGGCACTTGTCGTAACAACCCCGGAAATCCCCGCAGTAAGAGACGCTGACCGCATTATAGGTATGCTTGAGTCAATGGGTAAATCACCGATACGATTAATCATTAACCGTTTGCGGCCTAACATGGTTCAGGATGGCGACATGCTCGCAAAAGATGATATTCTTGACGTATTGTCGATTGAGCTTATTGGTGTAGTACCTGAGGATGAGAATGTTATACGCGCTACTAACAACGGCGAGCCTATGACTATGACTCTTGACTCTCCCGCCGCGCAGGCATACCTGAATATAGCCGAGAGGATTTTAGGCCGTGATGTTCCCTTGATGGATCTTGAGAGTTACGCTACACGGGGTTTCTTAAGCTCAATAAAGCGTTTCTTCACAGGCAAGCGCAAGAGGTGATTTAGTTATGGGATTTCTGAGCAAATTTTTCGGAGGAGGGAATGACGGTTCAAGCCAGAAAGCTAAAGACCGTCTCAAAATCGTATTGATACACGACAGAACAGACATATCACCACAGCTATTAGACAGCCTGCGAGAAGAAATAGTGAATGTACTCGCCAAATATATGGACATTGACACGCGTAAAATAGAAATTGACCTTGACCATGACGACAACGCCGTAGCACTCGTAGCAAATATCCCGATATTACGGATAAAACGCGGCCAAGTAAAAGACATCACATAATACGCCCAATCTCAGCAAAAACATGAATAACTTTTGGGCAAATCTGAAAGAAAATTTATCCCTCACAGACAAATTCATCATATTATGCCCGCTCTCGTTAAGTCTGTGGGGGGTATTCTGTATATACTCAGCTTCAGGCGGCACTATGGGGCACGGCTTCGATTATGCAGTTCGTCAAAGCATGTGGCTTTTAGTCAGCGTAATATCTATGCTCCTCACGATGACGGCAGGACACAACAACTTTCTTGAAGGCGCGTATTACCTTTTCGGGCTGTCATTGCTTCTTCTGTTTCTGACGCTTCTAGCTCCAAAGGTGAAGGGCGCGCAGTCATGGCTTGGATTTGGCGGGGTAAGATTTCAGCCTTCCGAGTTCGCAAAGGTCGCAATCATTCTCACGATGTCAAAATTCTTCAGCCGTTATCCTCCGTTAGACTTCAAGACGTTCATTATGGGATTGGGAGTAATCATGCTTCCTGTAGGATTAGTGCTGTTACAGCCTGACGCAGGGAGCGCGATTGTGTTTATGGCGATTTCATTCGGAATGCTTTTAGCCGCCGGAACTCCATTACGTTATTTGTTCGGGCTTGGCGGTATAGGTCTGTCAATAATCCCGTTCGTGTATTTCTTCCTGCTCAAAGAGTACCAGCGAAACAGAATACTAGTCTTCATTGACCCTATGCGGGACCCGTTAGGAGCGGGGTATAACGTGATACAGTCCCGAATAGCTGTAGGTTCTGGAGGATTTTCGGGAAAAGGCTTCATGATGGGAACGCAGAGCAAGCTGAAATTTCTTCCTGAGCCGCATACGGATTTTATATTCAGCGTATTTTCGGAGGAATTTGGGTTTGCGGGAGTGATGATACTGATCGCGCTTTTCACGCTGTTATTGATACGTGTGCTTGTTGCTGGGATAAGGAGCCGTGAGAGACGATGCAAGATACTTACGGCGGGAGTAGCGTCATGGATATGGTTTCAGATGTTCGAGAGTATAGGGATGTCAATCGGGATAATGCCTGTTACGGGGTTGCCGCTGCCGTTCCTGAGTTACGGGGGAAGCTCTCTGCTTTCGACATTTATAGCACTGGGATTAGTCGCAAGCGTCTGCGTAGAGGGGAGGAGTACACGCCATGAATTTTGATGA
>JAFSLR010000359.1 GCA_017448375.1 Synergistaceae bacterium
GAAGCGGCGGGCGGGGGCATTACTCCGGCTTTCAACCTATGGAGAGCTTTGCAGAACAGTTACGACACGAGAACGGACTATGACACTGTAGTCCAGCAAGGGAAGTGATGTTATGTCCGTGCATTACGTTAAAGGAAGCTCAATGCTTGGCAGTCTCGGCAAGATTGCAGGTCTTGCGGGCATGGCTACGGGGCAACCGTGGCTTACTGCTTTAGGCATGAGCGCAAATGCTTACAACACTTACAATAACGGCACTTATCAAACACCGGGGTTTCAGAACAAGAACAATAACCCGTTTAACTGGCTCAGTAATCCAGACTTCATTACTCAAGGGGGGAAATAATACATGGCTACGATCGTTCAGCCCTATAATCCGTGGCGCGAACAGTTAGCACTTACCGCGCTCGGTAACGTTGCTGGGAATATACTCGGCGACTTGTGGCAGACACATAAACAGAATGAGCAGAACAGGAAGGCTAATGCTTTCAGGGGCGCATTGTCCGACAACCTCAAGAATATTGCTCAGCAGGCGAATATCACCCTCGCTCAGCCCGAAGCTCCGCAGGGGTATAACTCTAACCCGTGGGCTAATGCTTTTCACCAGAAGTACGCGCCCTTGACGCAGTTCGACATAGGGACTTCTCAGAGAATGCCTACTTTGCAGGATATTGCGCAGAATGCAGACAATCTCGCCGCAAGTAAACGGTTCTCTATGCTCAGTCCTGAGATGGTGCAGAGCGTCAAAAATGACTTCATCAATCAGGCCGAGACTAAACGCCTTCAGGATTTGCAGAACTCATACATTGACAGTTTCAGGAATGCCGATAATCCAGCAGAAATGTTACGACAGCTCGCTATGGGCGTTGGGGTGGGGGCTTTATCGGATAAGGCTCTATCACCGTTCGCTCAATGGGTTATTCATCAGACACCACAATACCATCAAGTTGACGCAGGAGACAGGATCATAGGCTCGGTTTTCCACCCTTATGAAGGCACTGATACTCCTACAGCTCAATACAACGTCGGCGTTTCTCCTAATACCGCCGCTACCGTTCAGGGCAATCTTGACGCGGCTAATATTCACGCTAATGCTACTAGAGATGTCGCTAACATCAATGCTCAGAGCGATTATGCAAGAGCGCAGGCTACTATTCGGGCTCAACAGATCGCAGCATTACAGGACAGAGCAAAGGCTCTCAGAGAGGAGATTGCTAATGACCGTGAGAGCTTGCGGGACATGAACGAGAAGGACAGAGCCATCATGCAGAATGTCATTGCGGGCAAGAAGCTGGAACTCAAAGAGATAAACAGGGAGTTATTACAGGGCTATTCGGGTATGGGGACGCAGACACAGGGCGCGGCAAACTCTCAGCCTGTAAAAACTCCAAGAACTGGAAAAATCAAATATGATGACGTTAAATCTATTGTTGATAATGCCGCTCAGGCTAACTCTATCGACAGTGAATTACTCCAAGCTATGATTAAACATGAATCGGCTTGGACTGTTGACGCGGTATCAAACAAAAACGCACAGGGACTAATGCAGATTATTCCCAGCACTCAAAAATTGCTCGGCATTACTGACCCCTTTGACGTTGTTCAGAATATTAACGGCGGGGCTAAATATATCGGCGACCTCATTAAAGAATTTGGCTCGGTCGAAAAAGCTCTCGCTGCTTATAACTGGGGACCAGCTAATGTTAAAGCAGGCAAAAAATTTCCGGGAAAAGTTCAAGAATACGTCAACAATATTATGCGGGACTATAACGCACTAAAAGCTCAGAGGCAGATACCGCAGACTACGCAATCTGTTTCACAGCCTTCACCTCAAACGCAACCGCAAACACCTCAGCAGACGCAGGACAGAGAGGTTATGCGCGACAAGGACGGCACTATCATTTACCAGTCAAATCTTGACGAGATGATCAGGGAAGGCGCAAAACAAGGGTTAGGGCCGGCGGGTGTTAAGGCTAGATTAAGACAAAAAGGCTTTGTTGACGTACCTGAAAAGAGAGAGGTTACATCTGTTCCTCCTGTACTCAACTGGTCGCCGTCTTATATGGGGGGCATTCCACAAGGGCAGGCTCTCACTTCTGCTCCTCTTTCTTATGTGCCGCCTGTTATCGCTAATAGCTCAGCTACGCAACCTTCCGCTACTCCGGCCGATTTCGTTCATTCTGAACATTCACCGCAACAGCCATTCATGCAGCCTCCTTTGGCTTCTATGCCAGCTCAATCCAGCTCGGATAATTTCAATTCGTGGCGGTCTCCGTTCGGCAGTTTCGACATTCATCAGCCCATTTTACGCGGGGGCATCTCAAATCAGCCCTTGCCGACGCAGACCGTTTCTGACGATAACAGAAATCAGCCGCTCTTCACGGGCAATGCCGCAAATATGATTAGGAACGCCGTTGCAGGCTTGAACCTTACTCAGGGGAAGAGTGATGCCATTCCAATGTGGGGAATTGATTACAGAAATTATGCTTTTGACCCGCGTTATCCTAACGCTGAACGTGCTTCATGGCCGATTGGCGCAGGGTATGACACTCAACAGATTTTAGGCTGGATTAATTCTCACCAGAACTATGAAATTCCGTTTTGGGGACATTCGCAACCTACTCAAAGCCCACAGAAACTTCCCCTTCGCGGCAATCCTGTTACTACGGGGGCTAATCCGTGGAGCTATGTCAACGAACAAAACGTTTTCCCCTTCTGGAACTTCATTGATTGGATTGATAACGGCAGCGTTGGCGGTTATGACATCAGTCCTCAGGTCAGCATTTCCGCTCCATCTCAGCGAGTAGACTATAACAACGCTGCTCGAAATGTCTTGTGGAACTTATTCTTTAACAGGAGGTAACATTTTGAACTTCATTGACGAACAAATTGCTCGGCTCAAAAAACAACAATCCGACCCTAATTATGTCGCTCCTAACCTGCCAAAAATCATTCCGCAGGACGATAACACTTTCACAGACAGCGGCAACTGGCTTGAAGCCGCGGGCATTGGCGCAAGTAATATGGTCAATAATCTTGCGCTGGGCGGGTTTGCTCAGCTGCTCGGCACTCCGGGCAGAGGGGTCGAATGGATTTCTCCCTTCAGCGGCAGCAAAGACAATGACAGGGCTAGGCTCGAAAGCTGGGGCGTTTCTCCTGACATCGCAAGAGAGGCTTACCCTGACGAAGACTCGTGGTTCACTTCCAGCGCAAAAGGGCTGTTAGAGGCTCAAAACTTCATCGGAGACAAAATCAACCAGTGGCGCGAGCAATCCATAGGCGATAATCCTTCGTTCGGGACGCAAGTCGCTGAAGGTGTTGGCTCGTCTCTCGGCTTCATGGGCGCGGGTTTGCTTTCCGCTTTGGCTTCCGGCAGTCCTTACGCAGGGGCTATCATTTCGGGTCTCACTGAAGCCATGTCGGAATCAGGCGGCGTTCTCGGTGATGCTTACAGGCAGGGACTTTATGACGACAGGGGACTCGCCGCCGCTAACAAGTCGCTGGCCGCTAATGCCGCTCTTAATGGCGTGCTTAACACTACTTTGGGCATGTTCTCACCTTGGACTAAGAACATCAGAAATCCTCTTACCCGTTATGCCGCTCAATCAGGGACGGAAGTTCTCAACGAAATTCTGCAAGAACCTTCTCAGCAGACTATCGAGAAAGCAGCTCATGACTCTTTGCATAACGGCGGTAACTTCATGCCTGCTTTAGGCGTACACGTTAAAGACTGGCCGCAGGATTTCTCGAAGCTCCTTCCTTCCGTCGCCGCTTCAAGCCTCATTACTTCCCTCGTCAAGGGCGGTATCGATATGAGTTCCGCTCAGAACAGGCAGCTGGTCAGAGACGAATGGCGCAACAGAATGTATGACCCGGAAGAAACAGCCGCCAGCCTCAGGGCGGAATTGGACAAACGACAAAAACTCCTTAACCAGTTACAGCGCACTAAGGCTTTAACTCCTGATAACGCAAAATCCATTGATGATATTAACAATCAAATTCGCAACGCTGATAAAAATATTGCTACCTATCAGGACAGGCTCAAGCCCGGTTATCTCGATTACATTCCTAATCCTTATGATGAATTTTCTGGCCGTGTCTCTAAAGTTACTACTCGTGCGGGGCAGAATGAATACAATACTGCTTTCATGCTCGCTGAAGCTGATGACCTCATCACTAGCCATAATGATACTTTCTCCCCTAACCCCGACTACAATCAGGACTGGCAGATCAGAGACAGAAGCAACATCTCAAGCCAGAATGAAGTAAAACGCATTGCTGATAACCTTGACCCGTCTTCTTTGGGCGACAACAGACACGCTCAGAACGGTGCCCCTATCGTCTTTCAGAATGAGGACGGGAAAAATTACGTCATTTCGGGCAACGGCAGAACATTAGCCATCAGGCAGGCTTACAAGTACAATAATGAAGGCGCGAAAAATTACAGAAAATTCATCATCGATAATGCCGCGAATTTCGGCGTTGACCCTAATATCGCCGCTTCCATGAAGAAACCTGTTCTCGTCCGTTCTCTGCTCGATAAAAATATTGACTTGGCTCAATTCGCCGCGGATGCTAACTCTAATACTACTCAACAGCTTAACGCTACTGAGAAATCTCTCGATTACGCAAAGAAAATCAACGAAAAGAATTTGATGCGGCATTTTGACCCTGATAAAAATATCTCCGACAATTCCGACTTCCTGCGCGAACTGTACAAACTCACTGACCCAGCCGAACGCAATAATCTCACTTACACTCAGGGCAATACTCAGACTTTCTCCAGACAATTCGTTGATGACGTTGCTAATGCTTTAAGGGCTGTCGCTTTCGGAGATACTCATGAGCATATCCTCGTCGGCAAACTCAATCAGGCTACTGATGACGTGTCTCGCAATATCAGCAACGCTCTAAACAAACTTGCTCCGAGCTTCGCCGTCCTTAACTCGTCGGGGCATTCTGATTACAATATCGCTCAGGAACTTGAAGACGCCGTCATCAATCTTGACAGATACAGAAATAACGCTACTCAAGACATCACCGTTGAAGGTCAAGACAGAACTCTCAATATGTTTGATGATCTCAATCTTACTCCCGAAGCTCGTACTATTCTTGACTTCTTCCTCAAATACGGGAATAAGCCTACTGAGATACTTCAGGGCTTGGCTAATTATGCTAAACTCGCTTCTGAACAAACTGAAGACGGACAAGGTACTATTGACGGCTTTGCAACTAAATCTGATAAATTAACTCTCCTCAATCGCGCTTTCGGCAATACTTCTACAAGACAGCTACAGCAGAATACACAGCAGGTTACTCCGCAGAAGATAACCGCTCCTGTTCAGCAGACAGCACAGCAGAGTAATCCAGCGCAGAATATTCAGCCCACAGCCGCGCAGACAACGCAAAACACGCCGAATGTTACGGCCATGAACAACCAACAGCAACCGCAGACGCAAGCGCAAATTCAGCAGGACAACATCAACAACCCCCAAGGCTCAAGGCTCGTTCATAACAGACAGGCTAACTCCTACGACGAGGAAATTCAGCAAAGCAAATCAGCTCCAGATTACTCCGAAAGCACCGACACGGGCGACTTGAGACTGTACCCTCAGCAGCATAATGCTCGAGGCTATACTCCTTTCGACACCATCGGCCTTAAGCATAACCAGTTCCAGGAGCTGAATGACTCTGATGTTCCTCAGTATGCCGACATTTCAGGTCTCACACAGAATACAGACAATCAACAGGCTACACAGAAGCCGCAAAATAACTCTCCTAACCTCAACGACTATCAGGGACTAGGCAATTTAGGCAGCAACATCGGCAATCGAAGCCAAGTTACTAACCAGAGACAACAATCGCAGATTTCTTCTGAACAGGGGAATGAAGATAATTCACAGCTCGGTGTTCCTCAATACGTCGATATTTCAGCCCTCATTGATACTGAACAGAATAATGACGAGAATACTCAGCCATATGACAACGTCAACAGAAGCAATTTTGATCATCAGTATGACTCCAATTCTCAGCAAAATCTTCAAACTCTCAGCAATAACGTTCAGGATAACGCCAATGTTCAGAACCAGCAGGAACAAGCAAAATCTGATGACTATTTGCCGCCGGAAATCATCAAGACTAAAGAGGGCAATATCAAGGTTGAGGGCGCAAAAGTTCAGAGATCATTCATTCCGTCTGAACATGCGCAAATTCAGAACGCCGTCAAAAAGGGCAAAACTATGCTGCGAGTCATTTTCGCAAAGCACGGCGAAAAAGATTCTTCCGCTCCTACTGCTAACAACCCGGAGAAATATTCCTACGACGCTAAACTTACGGGCTATGACGGTTATTTAGGCGATGTTACTACAGGTGCAGGCAACTATACCGATACAGCTCATGCCTTTTACGGCCTTGAGAACGGCGTTCACTATGTCGGCTTCGCTGATGATAACGGCAATTTTGTCGCCACCTATAACATGAACGATAACTCCTTCTTCATCAATGAGGGCAGTGAAACTTCTGGACTCGCACGCAAAATTGAAGCTGAGTTCAAACGACAATTCGGCCATAATCCTACTGCGGAAATTATCAGGCGGCTCGTCATGCAAAAGGCCATTAACGCGGGCGAAAATGATTCCGTCGCTGACGCGGCTTCCCGTATCTACATGGCCGAGAATGAATATCTCGCTGCTCAAACGGGCATTTCTCTACTCGATATGGCCATGGCTGACAACCTCAGCATTCAGAAGTTCAATAAAACTGGCGAGAACGGCGACAGAGGGAGCACTAAAATCATTCCCGAAATGGGCATTGATGGTAATCCAGTTTTCGAAGCTCAAAATGTCGTGTCCCTCTTCAAAAATTCCGACGCTTCTAGCCTCATTCATGAGTTCTGGCACATCTACCAAGAAAAAATTAAACGTTTGGGCAATGCTGGCCTCATTAATGAAGGTACTAATCTTTTTGACGACTGGAAAACCATCAGAAGCGACGCAGGGTTGTTACGCGCTAATTTCAAAGAGGGGTTATCTCCACAGGAATATGCCAAATGGCTCAATTCTCAGGAGAAAAACGCAGCCAGTTTTGAAAAATATTTCAGAGAAGGAAAACCTCCTGAAGGCATTTCTCAGAAAATGCTCGCTGTCTTCAACAACTTCAAAGACTGGTTGACTAACATTTACCGCAAAGTCAGAGATATTTTCTACACCAATGCTAACGGCAGGCGCATTAACAATTTCGCCATCAGTGATGACATTCGCAACGTCTTTGACCACATCCTTCTGCCTCACAGAAAAGTCAACTTCAATCAGGCTACAGAGCAGGGGCAGAAGCTCAACTCTTCCTCCGATCCGCAGGGCTTTCAGGAGTTCAGGCAGTCGGGGCTTGACCCGCAGGGGTGGTTCTCTAAACGTTGGGACAAAATCAAACATTGGGCGGGTAATCTTTTCTCCAGTGCCGCTAAAGCTGGACTTCCTAAATCTCCTACGGATTGGCGCAGTCTCCCATTCCCGACTCAAGAGACTCAACAGAGATTCATGGACGCTATGAAGGCAGCTCCTAAACTCGGCATAATTGGCAGAATGAGACTGACTGTTAGGGATATTGCTGCTTCCATCAAGGGAGGCGATTATTCCGACATCACTAACTCTACCCGCAAAAATGATCCGCAATTACGCCTTAATGAGGCTCTTCAGGCTTTCAGGAACTTGGGACGCTCTAAAGTCGCCGCCGCCGATAAAGCTGTTACTCTCATGACCAACATCATAAGGCCGCTTAACAAGAAACAGCGCGAATTGCTTAACACTTACACCGTCATTCGCGACATTGCAGAGCAGATTGACGAAATGCCTGGCTCGCCTCTATCATTCGGACTCTCTGAACAGGACGCTCGCAAAATGAATGCTCAACTCGCACGCATGGTTGATGAAGACGAGAAAGTCAAGGACGCAGTTAAACAGCTTGATGATACTAGAAACGCTCAGGTTGAGGAGTTCAAGAAACAGGCTCATGCTTTAGGCCTCAATTTTGATGATGTCTTCCACTACAAAAATTATTTCAGACGCAGAGTCTTTCAGTACCTTGAAGCCTCAAGAGCAGGAAAACACATTCCTTCAGCACGCGGAAATCTTGATATTCAGGGGCGATATGACGGCGAATTACGCGAGATTATGGGACATAGCTTCTTCATGAAAAGAAAGGGAACACAGCTCGATTACGTTACTGACTACGTGCAGGCTAATGCTGAAGTTCGCGCTCAATTAGCTCAGGACATTGAGACTATGAAAACTTTACAGATCATCAAGAAAAATCATGACATCGCTTCTGACTTACGCAAACAGCACGGTCTCAAGTCTCAGCAGTTAGAGATTGACTATGACGGCTCGCAGTCTTTCAGCCAGAGCGGCGAGGAACATAAATCTTTGCTTGACGTTATTCCTGACGGTTACGAGGCTTTTGACCCCTCCGCTACTCGCCTTATTGAGACTGCTAACTCTTCTCAAGATAACCTGATGCACATGGTTGCTAATGACATTGCCGAACAGCACGGCTTCCCGCTTGATACCCTTCTCGAAAGATTAGGCATTCAGAATGAGGGCAATCTCATGGTC
>JAFSLR010000360.1 GCA_017448375.1 Synergistaceae bacterium
CGTCCTCCAGTCAAGAAGCGTCATAGACTCAGGAATATTTACAGCCGTCAATGATTTGCAGTTCTCAAACGCCCTTGCAGCTATGGATTTCAGCGTTGAGGGAAATTTTATCTCAGAAAGATTTTCGCAGTCCAGGAACGCCCATAATCCTATCTCTTCGAGTCCTTCACGGAGATTAACGGCTCGGAGATTTTTGCAGCCTTCAAACGCCGTTCCCCCTATTGACCTTAAAGAGGGCGGGCAGTCTATGCTTTCAACAAAAATATTCCCTCTGAAACTCCCTGCGCTTAACGTCTGCATGTGTTCAGGGAGAATTACATTCCGGCTTCTGAGAGCGTTTGCCCTGTAAAGCTGTCTGGTTGGAACAGCCCGTGAGTAACGCGAATATGACGGAAGTATTATAGTGTCGCTGCTTTCTATGCCTTCGTTAATCCACATGTTTCCTTTAGGTGATATTGAGATTTTTTCATCAACGCTTTCAATGTCAAAGAATTTGAAACCGTACCTTGCACATAAATATTCAGCGTATGAATCCTTAAAGCCCGTAACACATAACGATTTTGGACAGCCGTCAAGAGCTGAGACGAACATTCTGCTAAGCGTCGGAGGAAGATAAAGACTCTCAAGCGCAGAACAATTCATAAAAGCAAAATGTTCTATCCTCTTTACGCCGTCAGGAATTTCGAGGCCGGATAGCTTCTTGCATTCCTGAAAAGCATTGCTGTTGATTTTTGTTACGCCCTTCGGAATCTTTACGGAGTTAAGCGATGTGCAAGCCTGAAAACATTTCGCGGGTATCTCCTTTATTCCTGAAGGGAGCTTTACGCTCTTAAGGTGAACGCAGACATAAAACGCTTCTTCGCTCAGAAACTCCACGCTGTCGGGAATCTCTATATTCTCTATGAATGACTGTGAGAATGCCTGCCTGCCTATGTGTTTGAGTCCCGCTGGAAGGTCTATGCTTGAGATACTGACACCGAGAAACGCATAATCGCCAATCCTTTCGAGTTTTTCGGGAAGTATTACGCTCTGTACACCCGGCACGCCTTCAGGGAAAACAGGACTTTCATTCCCCGACTCAATCGCCGTAACAGGTTTCCCCCTGATGAAGTCGGGAATCGCCGCGTTATTCTGCCTCGTCTCGTAGCGCGTAACAGTTACCCCGTTTTCGTTGCCGCGTGCCTCAATGCTTGCGTATCTCAGGCCGAGTTGTTCCGCGATGATTGAGGCTGGATTGTCCATACTTCCGAGAAGAACTAAACGCACTCCCGAATTGCTGAAGGCTTGAGGGTCTATATCGGTAAGCGTTGAGGGAACATTGACGGCTTGAAGGCCCGTACAGTTCGCAAAAGATTCGGCTGAAAGACTCCTCACTCCCTCGCAAATCTCAACAGCACGGAGATTCCTGCATCCGTTGAACGCAAAACGCCCGACAGTGTTCACGCTTCCGGGAATAACGGCCTCAGTAAGAGTCTCAGAACCCTGAAACGCAGCGTCATCTATTCGGACGACATTAATACCCGCTATCTTTGGAGGAAGGGAGATTTTCTCCGTCTCCGAAGTGAGTCCGAGAACGTGAAAGCCGTCATTTCGGAGTGAATATCTCAGTCCCCCGCCGAGAGGAAAACCCAGCGTGAAGTTCACCGCAGTGAGAATGAAAGCTGCTAAGATTGCCGCCGAGATTGAAATTACGCTGAACATGAATCTCCGTCTCAACGTAACTTCTTCAGGCATAGGAAGGTTATATAACATTGAGCGGAAAATTCTCATGTTTTGTGTACGCTTTTCGGGCTGAAGGATTAGACCGTTCATTATGGCTTTGTCCTGATATTTTTTGATACGGATATTCTTTTCACGGGGGGATTTCAGGGTATCTCCTGCTTTCCTTGCGACGGATTCTTTCGGGGGCTCACCGCAAATAAGGTGATAGATTGTCGCGCTCAGTGCGTATATGTCGGTGAAGAACCCTTGTATTTCGTTTTCATCATACTGTTCAACGGGGGCATATCTTCTGTTGTAGATTACAGTATGATCTTCGCCCTTTGACATTCTCTCTTTAACGGAGGCAGCCCCGAAATCAATTAACATTAATGTGCCGTCTTCCTGAACCATTATATTTGACGGGCTTATATCGCGGTGAATTATTCCCTGAGAGTGTACGAGAATCAGAGAGTCAATTAAGTCCCTCAACATTTCTATAACTTCAGATGGCGGAATATTATTCTTCTTTACGTAGTCTTCGAGGGTTACTCCGCTGATGTATTGCATGACAATGTAAGCGGTATTGTTTGCCTCGAACCATTCAAGTACTGGTACAACGTTCTTCAAGTTCTGGAGTGCAGCAAGTATTCTCGCCTCACGTATGAACCTGAACAGCCCGGACTGATACAAGCCTTCATAGCCCGGGTTGATGATAACGTTCATGTCTTCTTCTGCGTCCCGTTCGCACATGTTGAGGGGGTAATATTCTTTGATTGCTACGGGCTGATTGAGGACAATATCCCATGCTGCGTAAGTTATCCCGAAACCGCCCGAACCTATAGAGGCTCCGAGCTGATAGCGTCCGTTCTGTAAGAGGATGCCTTCTTCGAGAATGTGAACGTTCTGGATTTTCGCGGGGTCATGTCCGCAATGAGGGCAAATGATTCCTTCGTCTTCAATTTCTTTGAGGCATCGCGGGCAGTAAAATTTTTCTCCTATGTTCACGCCGTATTTACCCTTTCAATTTGTCCTAAAACTTCTCGGAAACTCTCAGAGCCTCGCGCCTTCCTTCCTCAACAAGCGAAATACCTTCATCAAGACTCTTAGGCTCACTCCAATTCCGAGACTCTAATACGCTCTCGACAAGCTCCGAAATCTGCGTAAATCCTATTCTCCCTTTAAGGAACAAATCAACAGCCACCTCATCAGCCCCAACAAGCACAGCAGGGTACGCCCCTTTAAGCCTCATTACCTCACGCGCAATCCTCACAGACGGAAATCTCTCCGTGTCTATCGGCTCAAACCTCACATCACGGAAATCATATGACGGCCTCTTAAACTCAGGCGACGGGAAAAATCTCTCAGGCCAGAACAAACACGAGGCAGCCGGAAGTTTCATGTCAGGTTCAGCGGCTAACATCTTAACGCTCCCGTCCTCAAACTCAACAAGACCGTGAACGAATGACCCCGGCGAAATAAGCGCGTCAACTTTCGACTCATCAAGCCCGAACAAATACATCGCCTCTATCAGTTCTATACCCTTGTTCATTAGGGTGGCACTGTCGATTGTGATTTTCGCTCCCATGTCCCAGACTGGATGACGTAACGCCATTTCAGCCGTAACATTCCGAAGCTCGTCCCGTGAAAATTTCCTGAAAGGCCCGCCAGATGCTGTGAGATATATTTTCCTCACGAATGATTTGTCCTCACCGTGCAAGCATTGCCATATAGCATTATGTTCACTGTCTAACGGCCTCAGCTGGTCTTGATGTTTCACGAGGGGCATTACCCATTTCCCGGCTACAACTATGCTCTCTTTGTTGGCGAGTGATACTGTCTTTCCGGCTTTGAGCGCAGAACATAGAGCTTTGATTGCCGCTGTTCCTGAAGACGCAAAGACTACATGCTCAATATCTGGATCAAGGGCTACGGCTTCGAGTCCTTCATTGCCTGTTTCTTCATAGGGATAAATTTTGCTGACTTTGAATCTTTCTGCGAGACGCGATAATTTTTCCGAACGCTTGTTTGACGCAATAGCTTTTACCGTAATTTTATCCGGCCATGATTCGCAGACTGACATAACCGAGCTTCCAA
>JAFSLR010000361.1 GCA_017448375.1 Synergistaceae bacterium
AATCGTTGCGCTTTACTGCCCCGACTACATGAGCGGACTCAACACAGCAGGGTGGCACCTTCATTTTGTGTCTGATGACGGGACAAAGGGCGGCCATGTCCTCGAAGTTTCAGCAAAAGACTGTCTGCTTGAAATGGACATAATCAGTGGTTTCAATATGATTGTGCCTAACCGGAAAAGTTTCAACGACAAAGAATAATCCATCAACATGCAGAAAGAAATAGAACAGGTAGAAGGAAAAAAGGAGGAATCATTCACAATGGAAAAGCATGAACTTGTTATCATCGGTGCAGGCCCGGCAGGAATGTCGGCAGCAATTTACGGTCGTCGCGCAGGTCTTGACGTTCTCGTTCTCGAAAGGGCAGCAACAGGCGGTCAGATCAACATCACGGACGAAATCGAGAATTACCCCGGCGTTGCTCACGCTACAGGCCCTGAAATCGGCGATATGCTGAAGAATCACGCTCTCAAGTTCAACACCGAGATACGCATGATCGACAACAGCAAGGTAGAATTACGCGGCGACAAGAAAATCGTAATCACCAAAAAAGGCAAGGAAGAAAACGAAATCGAAGCCGAAGCAATAATCGTTGCAACGGGCGCACATTTCCGCAGACTCGGCTGTGAAGGTGAAGCCGAACACATCGGGCAGGGCGTAAGTTTCTGCGCTGTTTGCGACGGGGCATTCTTCGAGGATTTGGAGGTTGCCGTTGTCGGAGGAGGAAACACAGCAGTTGAAGAGGGCGGTTACCTCACGAAATTTGCGTCAAAAGTCTACATCATTCACCGCCGTGATGAGTTCCGCGCAGACCGTGCCGCAATCGCTCAGGCTCTCGCAAACCCCAAAATCGAACCCGTATACAACACCGTTGTCGAGAAAATCGAGGGCGACGGAATGGTCGAGAATCTCGTCCTCAAGAATGTACGCACGGGCGAAATCAGCAACCTTCCTGTTTCGGGAGTTTTCATGTTCGTAGGGCAGGAACCCGATGACGATTGCGTGAGGGGACTCGTTAAGGCCGAAAAAGGCGGCTGGATCATCACCAACGATCACATGGAGACATCAGTTGAGGGAATTTTCGCGGCCGGAGACGTTCGGAGCAAGTATCTCCGTCAGGTAATC
Organism: Synergistaceae bacterium; assembly: GCA_017448375.1. Classification (GTDB taxonomy): domain Bacteria; phylum Synergistota; class Synergistia; order Synergistales; family Aminobacteriaceae; genus JAFUXM01. Next base: position 1,124 of record JAFSLR010000361.1, read on the forward strand.
ACGGCAGCTGCTGACGGTGCAGTCGCGGCAATGGCGGCAAGCTCATACATCAACGAACAGTTACATTTGCGCTCAACACTCCTTGAGCCGGACGAGGTCAAAGCGTTCTTCTACTCCAGCATTGACCAGGCACAGGTGAAACTCTCAAACGCTGTCGAGAATTGCGCAAAGGCTAAAGGCGTGAAAGTCCCGATGATTGACGGCTACAGGAACGCAAGAATGACAGAGAAACTTGCGCTTGCTGACAAGATGCCGGCAGTAGCAGTGATAAAGAAGGGTGTTGTCGACAAGGTAACGACACTCAAAGACGAGTCAGAAATCGAAAACGCTCTTGCATAAATTTTTTGGTGAATTGGGGAAGCTGTGAACAAAATCCGGCTTCCCTTTTTTGTTACAGGAGGAATGCTAATGGAAAGTTTATTGTTACTGTTTACTGATTCATTGCCTTGCTGGGACGAAGAGACCGTGAAAATCGCAGGCGAAAATCCTGACGGCCTTAAAGCACTTTCAGAGTCGGGGGATTTATTGCCCGTATCAGGAGGCTACGTTCTCACAGAAAAAGGACTCATCACCCGCGAAAATGCCGCAAAAGATTTATACCTTCCAATCATACCCGCTGAAATAATTTCGGACGAGTCAAAAGCACATCATCTTCTCGAAATTAACCGTATGACTCAGCTTTTAGACCGCGCATTCGTTACTGACTGGGGCATTAAGGAAGTTACGACACGCGAAACGTTTCCGATTATGCCGTGCCTGAAAGATGATGAGTACTTTGCGTTTTCGGGTGAAAGAGTCATAGCGACATGGCCGGAACATGAGACAGTGAAGAGATTTCTTTCTGACTTCCCGAACGTAGGAGTCGCCGCGAGGAAATTCCCTGCTCCCGCTCAGAACGGGCTCGATGAATGGGCGTTGAGGAATAATCTCGCTTACGGTGAATTGACGGTTGATTTCGTCATGAGAAGCCGCGCCGATTTCAACCACTACAAGAATTACCCGCAGTTTGAGTCCGACAAGTATAAATTTCTCGACTCGGATCAGCTTTTCGCACACAAAGTTTTTTGCCCAAGTTCGCCTGAAGAATTATTGCCTTTCATCGGCAAACTTCACATACTCTTGACGCTTCAACGGAGAATATATTTGCCGGGCTGGTTTGACATTGACCATGACGAGAATGAAGACTGGCATTTGTTAGCGTTCGTTACGGACTCGGAGTCGGAGCTTGAGACTCTGACGCGGACTCTTCGTTCTTTCGGCCATGAGCTGATTAACCCCGTCAACCCTTTATTCATCATCGGCACAAGCATTGAGCGACTCAGGAATCAGACGGAACAAAAGCGGACAATATACGACTGGTTTTGTGATGAGACCGTGAAAATATTGAGGCCGGATTACGAATGATGACGAATAATATACTTCTTCTGTTCTCGGACGTTTTCCCCTGCTGGGACGCTGAAACGGTGAGTCTTGCGGGCGAAAATCCCGAAACGCTCGGAGCTCTTGAGGATGACGGATATATTTCGCGGCTCGGTGAAGGCTACGTTCTCACACGCAAGGGCATTGACGAACGGGAAATTACAGCGCGTGAAAACTTTGTCCCCGTCAGAAAAATCACAATCACACTCCGCGACTCAGACACGGCGAATCATAATCTCGAAATTAACCGAATGACCCAGCTTTTAGACCGTGCATTCATGACGGACTGGGGCATTAAAGAGTTCACAGTCAACGAAAGATTCCCGCTTGTGCCATTGCTGAATGATGACGAATATTTTTCGGTTGACGGGACTGCAAAAGCGTTGTGGCCTGAAAATGATTATGTGCGCTCATTCATGGCCGAATTTCCCGACAAAGGTTACGAGGCGAGGAAGCTCCCTGCACCCGGGCAATTTGCGCTTGATTCGTGGGTGAAAAATCACAATGTGCCGTGCGGAAATTTCACTGTTGATTTTGTCCTGAGACATCATCATGACTTCGAGCATTACAGGCAGCTTTACACGCCTGAAGGGGATATATTCGGGTTTGTGAATGCGTGTCTGTTTTTCGCGCACAAGGTGAGTGAGTCACCTGAAGAGTTATTGCCGTTAATCGGGAAAATTCATCTTCTTTTTACGCTTCAGAGACGGATATATATTCCCGGCTGGTTCGACATGGACTCAGAGGAACAAGAGCCGATGAAACTTTTGACGCTTGTAACTGACACTGACTCTGAGCTTAAGACACTCACGGAAAATTTGCGGGCTTTTGGGAATGAACTAGTTGATCCGGCCCGGCCAATGTACATTATCGGGACAAGCATTGAGCATTTACGGACTCAGGAGACGAAGCGAATGTTTTACGACTGGTTCGCTGAAGAAACCGTGAAGATATTGCGTCCTGATATACAGGATTACGATTAATGCTATACATTGAGAATGACGAACACAACCCCGCGTATAACCTTGCGTTCGAGGAATATATTTGCGGACTGGGAGTTGATGCCTTCATGCTGTGGCGTAATTCCCCGTCCGTAATCATAGGGCGATTTCAGGATA
>JAFSLR010000362.1 GCA_017448375.1 Synergistaceae bacterium
CCTCAATAATTTTCATTGATGAGATTGACGCTATTGCCCCAAAACGCGAAGACATGGGCGGCGAAAAACAAGTCGAACGCAGAGTCGTAGCTCAGCTTCTCGCACTAATGGACGGACTCAAATCACGCGGACAGTTAATCGTTATCGGCGCAACTAATATCCCCAACTCATTAGACCCCGCACTAAGGAGGCCGGGAAGATTTGACCGCGAAATCTCAATCCCAACTCCCGACCGTAACGGACGCTTAGAGATTCTCAAGATTCACACTCGCGGTATGCCTCTGGCCGATGACGTTGACCTGAAGAGAATCGCTGACCTTTCACACGGTTTCGTAGGGGCTGACCTCGAAGCACTCGCAAAAGAAGCCGCAATGTCATGCGTAAGAGATATTCTCCCTTACGTTGATTTCAACACGCAGGAAATTCCCTACGAACGAATCGCACGACTCGAAGTCAGTATGCGTCATTTCATGAATGCACTTCTTGAGACTGAACCGTCAGCAACAAGAGAAGTCTTTGTCGAAATCCCTGACGTTACATGGAATGACATAGGCGGTCTCGATTCCGTCAAGCAAGAACTCATACAGGCTGTTACATGGCCGCTGAAACATTCTGAGATTTTCGGGCGTTATGACATTCAGCCGACAAGAGGAATTTTACTTTACGGGAAATCGGGAACAGGCAAGACCCTCCTCGCTAAAGCATTAGCCCACGAAAGCGGCGTAAATTTCATCAGCGTTCAGAGTGCAAATGTATTGTCGCGTTATCTCGGTGAGTCAGAACGTGCGCTCAAAGACATTTTCAGGGTCGCTAAACAGGCTGCACCGTCAATAATATATTTCGATGAGATAGAAGCATTATTCCCAGAAAGAACAGGTACAGGCTCAATGTTCGCATCAACAGAAGCAAGACTCACAAGCCAGTTTCTTGCTGAAATGCACGGTATCGAGGAGCTTAACGGCGTTACGGTACTTGCTGCGACAAACCGTATAGATCTCATTGACAAGTCGCTTCTTTCATCGGGAATTTTTGACATGAAACTTGAGCTTCCATTGCCCGACAAGAAATCACGCGCTGAGATTTTCAGCATATTGTTACGGAAAAAGCCTCTCGATGATGATGTTAATGTTGACGGATTATCGGCCATGACTGAGAATTTATCCGGCGGTGATATTTCAATGATTTGCAGGCGCGCAGCAGTGAACGCTCTCAAACGTGATATGAATGATTTTGTGATAAGGCTGTGCGATTTTGAGGAAGCATTACGGGGGTTGAAGCTGTGAGAGTCGAAATTCTTGCCGAAAGAAATTACCCGCGAACAGATATATTTTTGGCCGAACAGTTAGACCGAACACGAAGCGCAATACAAAAGCTCTTAAGGGTCGGAAAAATAAAAATGGAGGACGGAACACGCGCAAAAGGTTCACGAAAAGTCCTCGAAGGCCAGATATTTATCGCCGAAATTCCAGAGTCGCTCAACATGACGTATTTGCGGGCTGAACCGGTAGATTTTGAGGTTGTCTACGAGGATGATTATCTGCTGGTCGTCAACAAGCCTTCAGGAGTCGTCGTTCACCCTGCCCCGGGAAGCTGGCGTAATACTTTGGTGAACGGACTCGTGTACCGTTACCCGGAATTTCGCGTGATGACAAGCTGGTTAAGGCCGGGAATTGTTCACAGGCTTGACGGGGGTACATCAGGGTTAATGGTTGTCGCAAGAAGCGATAAAGTAATGATTGAACTTATGGCAATGTTCAAAGAACGTACAGTGAAGAAACAATATATTGCGCTTGTACACGGAGTCCCCGAAAAACGCGAGGGAATTTTGTCCGGGCCAATCTCAAGAGACCCGAATAACTGTCTTCATATGATAATTGCTGAAGGCGGAAAGCCCTCACTTACGGGCTATAAAGTCTTGTGGAGCTTTAACGGTATATCGCTCGTTAAGTTTGATTTGTTCACGGGAAGGACTCATCAAATCAGGGTTCATATGTCAGCTTTAGGGTGTCCGCTCGTAGGGGATAAGTCTTACGGGGCAAATGATGAGGGACTCACAAGGGTATATCTTCATTCGTGGAGGCTCGAATTTACTCACCCTGTTACGGGGGAAGAAATGAGATTCCGTCAGAGTGTTACGCCCGATTTCATAGAGCGAATAAAGTACTTGAAGGAAGGTAAGCCGATTGATTTCACGGAGAATGTTCCGGCAGTGAAAGATGAATCCCAAGAGGAATACGAGACGGATTTTGACGGAGAATTTGATGATTGAAATTATCCCCCTGAAATAAGGGGGACTTTCATTGCACCTACAATGGAGACTTCCTGTGGCTTTTCGGCAAAATGTCGGGGCTTTCTTCACGCCACAAAACATTAAAGCCGTTTTCATCAAATACCTTCTGCGCCCCCAGAAACTCATTCACCGAACGCCCAATAGCACGCAAATTATTCACCTGAGACTTGCTTAACCCCTCAAAGTTCAGCGTCTTAATCAATGTCTCATTACTTCCTGCGTAGGTTACTTCTGTCCGCTTTGAGCCGGGCGCAATCACATATAACGGCGCAATACTCAATCTTGAGAGCCTCGTTGTACCTTCAGTTTTCACAAATTCAGCCGATAGTATTATGCTTCTCTCACGCGGTCTAGTCCTCTGGAATGACACGAAATTCCCCAATGACCACGCAACCGCTTTAACGTCCTCAGACACTATCACTTCAACAGGCTGCAAAACATGCGGGTGCGTCCCAACAACTAACGTAGCACCTTCACGAATCGCAATATCAGCTGCTTTCTTCTGGTGTACGTTGGGCTTGTAGTGGTACTCGTTACCCCAATGGAATAACGCTATTATCACATCAGGGCTTAACGCTCGCGCTCGTTTCATGCTCTGCACTATATCCGCTTCACCATACACATTCAAATGTACATCTGATGACTTAGGCCACATGTTACTCCCGTATGAATGATTGATGAAGGCCGTACGTATTCCGTTGTTGTCGAGAATTATTGCGTCGTTCGAGGGTACGTCATCTAATCCCAATCCTATGCACGGTATATCCGCACTGTTCAAGACCGCTACTGTACGCCTTGCACCGTTCGCGCCCCTGTCGAAAATATGATTGTTCGCCAATGTCAGCAAGTCAACCCCTAAATCCCCCGTCAAATTCTCAGTGAATACATCAGGAGTGTTGAAGAATGGAAACCCGGCGTAACGCAATTTCTTCCCAGTTCCGGCAAATACAGTCTCCAAATTACCCACCAGAAATTCTCCCTCAAATACAGGCTTTATCCTCCTGAATGAAGGCGTGAAATCATACGTTCCGTCCTTCCTTCGGGCTGCGTCTAACTGCTGATCGTGTACCATTATGTCCCCTATGAAAAGAAAGCGCGCTCTCGTCTCACCGTATGCACAGCTGCAAATCAATAACATCGTAAGCAAAAGAAATTTCTTCATCATTAAATCACCCGAACCATGATAACATATATAATCATATTATATTGAGGTTTTTTTCATGAAAGATAATAATTTCTGGTGGATTGTCGAACTCTCTGTGCCTTGCGCACTCTATAACCGTACTCATAATGAGGAACGTTTGAGCACCGTTGCAACTTTAAGCGGGGCTTTAGGGGCTGAAGTTTTCACGGAGAATGATTTTTACGGCAATGAACTTCTCTTCCTCAGAGCAAGCTATGAAGGCTCAAGGGGGATTGATGACGTTGTTTATCAGCTCGATTTCATTCTCAATGACGCTAGTTTTACGGGGATTAATATCGCACGCTGTTACAAGCTCGAAAATGAAGCATGGAATACTCAGCATTATGACGCTTTCCCGCCGTTACCCGTAGGAAAAAGCCTTATCGTAATGGCCCCTTGGCACGAGGATGAAGAAATCCCGGAAGGAAGAATGCCAATCTACATTTACCCTGCAAGCGCATTCGGTACGGGTTATCATGAGAGTACGCAAATTGCACTTTCATTGATTGAGGAGATTGTGAAAAAAGGTGATACTATTCTCGATGTCGGTACGGGAACAGGTATACTCTTCATCACAGCGTTGAAACTCGGCGCAAGCAAGGCAGTAGCAAGAGACATTGACCCCGAAACACTCAACGAGGCAAGGCGCAACATGAATCTCAACGGAATTAACCCTAAAGTCTGCGAACTCTCAGAGGGCGATTTGTTGAAAGGCTTCAAAGGGCAGGTCAATATTTTAACGGCTAATATTCTCCTAAATCCCAACATTACGCTTTTGCCCGAAGTAAGAAGAGTGTTAAAGCCCAAAGGTTTTGCAGTCTTTTCGGGTATGACTAATATTGAACGTCATCTCTTCGTGTCCGTCCTTGAGGCATCAAAGCTCGAAATTGAACGCGAAATGAGAATCGGCGACTGGTGGGGCTGCCGGGCCGTTAAAGCATGGGGTTAGGATAGTGCGTAATGGAGAGTGTGTAGTGGACAGCGGGAAGGGTACAACATATATTCACGTTTTCGGTTGCAGGGCTTCACTCTCTGAGGGGGAATTTATTGCGGGTATGATGAAGTCTTACGGCCATGATGTTACGGAGGATTTGACGCGGGAATTTTCATCAGCAGTAATCGTTACATGTTCCGTTACCCATGAGGCCGACAGGAAATGCAGAAACTTAATCCGAAGAGTTCGCAAAATTCTGGGGGCTGAAGGGGTGCTTGCTGTCTGCGGTTGCTGGGCGCAAGGTGTTGACGCTAATTCGGCCAGAGATTTGGGCGTTGACATTCTCGGAGGCTCTAAAGGGAAAAATTTAATCCCGTCAGCCGTAATCAATATGTCAGAAAATGGCCGTAAATTTCTCGACTTGAGAACACACGATATGTCGCAATGGGAGGAATTACCGCTAAATTCTACTGTGCTTCATTCGCGCGCTTTCGTCAAAATTCAGGACGGCTGTAACCATTTCTGTACTTACTGTATTATTCCGTTTCTCAGAGGAAAACCCGTAAGCAGACCTATCGAAAATATTATCGCCGAAATTAACAGGCTCATTGACAACGGCACAAAGGAAATTATTTTCACGGGTATTCACTTGGGGATTTACGGTAAGGATATTGATACGTCGCTTGCTGATTTGATACGGAAAGTTTCAAGGGTTGACGGCCTTAAACGTTTGAGACTGGGATCTATTGAGCCGTTCTCGCTTGATGATGAGTTGATTAATGCTCTCGCTGAGTGTAAAGCGTTCTGTCATCATTTACATTTGCCGTTACAGAGCGGTGATGATGATATTTTAGGTAGAATGAGACGGGGATATACATCTGCTGAGTTCGTGAAGGTATGCGATAATTTAAGGGAAAAAATTTCAGGGGATATTCACATTTCAAGCGACATTTTAACGGGCTTTCCGGGCGAAAGTGATACGGCGTTCAATAACACTCTTGACGTTATGAAGGCTTCAGGATTTGGGCGCGTTCACGTTTTCCCGTATTCGGCGAGAAAAGGAACTTTAGCCGCGAACATGGCCGGGCAGGTCTCACATTCAGCAAAAATTGAACGTGTAGCAAGGGCTATATCTTTGGGGCGTGAAATGTTCAGGGATTACGCACAAAAATTTGTTGGGACTGAGGCTGAAATTCTCATTGAGCGCGATAACAAAGGCCATACAAGGAATTACATTGAGGCCGTATGCTCTGGAAATGACAACGAGATTGTGAAAGCTGAGGTGATACGCTTTGACGGGAACAGGCTCGAATGTTTGCGCAGGGATTGACGCGGGGTCGGAATGCTCAAAGCTGGCGTATTCCGATAATTTAGGCTCAAGGGTCATCGCTAGGGCGGAAGGTGCTGACTTCGTGTCATTGAGGGAGGATGCAGAGATTTTCTTCGATGATATTGTGTCATCGTGCGTTGTTGCCGTCAAAGATAATACGCCTTCAAGACAGCGCGAGTCTTTAAGGGTAAGGGCGTTAAATTCGGGGTTCAGGAATGCTGATGTTATGGGACAATTTGAGGCCATGACTTTTGGGGTTAATAATGATGAGGCTAGAACTCTGATTTGCGATTTCGGCGCGTCTGGGTGTGTTTTTGCTGTGATTGAAGCGGGTGATGTTGTTGATGAAGGATATGTTGATGTAGGAGGTAATATGTTCGACAAAATTTTTGCGGAATATCTCAGCGAATTAAAGTTAAGGAAGAAGGCTGACGATTTCATTCTCAAAGAGGCCAAACGCATTAAGCATATTCTCAGCGATAATGAGGCGCGTTTGTGGAATAATTCAACAATTTACAGAAATGATTTAGAGAGATTGATATATTTTCCTGTTTTAAGGGCTTCACACACATTAAAGAGATTTTTACGGGTCTGGAAACCTCAAAGATTTATCCTCACCGGAGGCTGTGCGAAAATTCCGCTGGTCAGGGAGATTTTCAAGGGTGCTGAGGTTGATTATGACATTATTGCAAGGGGCGCGTCGCTCAAAGGTTTAATGCTCTCGAAACAGGAAGCAAGGAAAAATATTATCGACAACGTTTCACGGATTAGGGCATTGAGGGCTGAAATTATAGGGATTGAGGAGAAATTGACACGCCAGCAAAAAGACAGGATTTATGTACTCTTCAGGCAGGCCGAAGGGATTAATGACGCTGGGATTATTGCACTAATGGAAAACTTAGTCCGCGAAATTAAGAACGCTTAGGAAGCTTTGTGCGCTTGATCATTCCTTCACGGCTCTTCATGAACGTTTTTTCCTTTACCATCGCTTTAGCCTCGTAGAAATCAGTCGGAAATATTTTATCCCCTGCTTTCACAAAATCTAACTTCCCGTATCCCTTTCCGTAAAATGTAGCCGTGCTCCTGTCAGTATATACTTCCTTCACCTTCACTACTGCAATATTCGGCGTGTCGTCATCGTTCTCATCATATACAACATATAACATTCCCTTACGTGCTCCGCTATTTGTTCCGGCACTTAACGTTACTTCCTTTTTTGAGACAGACTCAACATGAAGTGATTGTCCCGTTAATCTCTCCGAAATCCTCTGCGATAACCTAGCCGAAAGAAGAAACATCGTAGAAGCCTTCATCGCGTTAAGGTTCGTTATATCCGCCTCCTTAGATGAATTTCCATTGAATAAATCTCCCCCAAGACTTTTAGGAAGTATCTTGCCAGCCGTTCCACCGTCTATCGTAAAATTGCTGTCCTTCTGGTTCGTCCTCGTAGTGTCTGAAATCATCAGAAGTATCTCGCCCGTTTCAGTGTCAATAAGACGTATGTTAGCCGATGCTGTTGTAATATCTATCGTTTTTCCGACTTTTACGAGAAAATTTATTCCAGTGTTTATGCGTTTTGTTGAAAGCTCCGTAACCGTTCCCGCTATTATATATCTGCAACCTGCTAATTTCCCGATTAATGAGGCATTACGGCTCGTTACATAGCCTTCGGTTGACATGTTATTTGCCTCAGCTGTACGCCTTAACTTGTTGTAGCCCACTACCGTGAAATTCTCAGGCAACGACATTGCAAGCCTGCGGGTGAATATGCTTCCCGCGCTCACTGCCTGTTCGGGGCTGAGATCTACAGTGTCGCTCGAAAACTCTATAACCCCTATGTGTATATCCTCTTCAGCACTCATTGCAGGGGAAATCATAAGAATTACAGAAATAATGACAAGCGCAAAATATTTCCTCAACTTTTATCACTGTCCATTTTAGATTGTTCACATTATATCAGCAAAAAAAATTTCCCCCTGCAATCTCTCACAAGGGGAATTTTTCTGTCAGCCTAATTCTTTAAGTATTTGTCAAAGAAGTCTATCATCACTTTCATCACAGGCTCTTGAACCCAATGCGGCCCGCCGTGTACTGCTCCGGGGATTACGTATCTTTCCGCGTAAACTCCTTTCGCCCTCAACGCCTGATAGAGCTTGTCCGTCTGGCTCGGTGATACGGATTTGTCCTTGTCCCCGTGCATTAAGAGCATTGGAACGGACTTTTCGCTCACGTAATATAACGGGCTGGCTTTGCGCGACTCTTCGGGGAAATCCTTAACTCCCCCGTCAGGCCCTCCGAAACCCGGAACTCCCTTTACCCACATAGCTTCGGTTATTCCGGCTGAGTCATGAAGTCTGCGCTCCTCTTCGGGGTAATCATCGCCTATGCTCATTACTTCGGAAATCCCGAAAATGTCCACAGCGCATAACACTTCGCTTGAGTATTCGAGGTAGTCGCCCTTCTCAAATTCTTTCATTCCGTTTGTTACCCCAACGAATGACGACAAGTAACCGCCCGCACTATTACCCAGTATTCCGACACGATTAACGTCAATGTTGTACTGGTCGGCATGTGCCCTCAACCACCTTATCGCAAGTTTGCAGTCCTCCAATGGCAGCGGGAACTTCGACAAAGGTGCATGACGGTATTCAATGCTTGCTACAACATATCCTGCCTCAGCTAATCTCATTCTCTGCTGTATCCAGTTGTTTTTCGGTGCCATTATGAAACCTCCGCCCGATACGTACACTATTAACGGCAACGGCTTTGGGCTGTCGGGCTGTAATATGTCCATCGCTAAGCTGAACATCTGAGACCCGCGCTCTTTACCCGAATTGAACGGTATGTTCTCGTAAAGGCTGATTGGGTTCTTCTCAATCTTTACTTCCATTGTCTTGCTCTCGAATTTCTCATCTGCATACGAGAATGTACACATTACCGCAATGATGAGAAGTGCCGCGAAAATTTTACGCATGAATATTACCTCCTATATATTGATACAGGCTTCAAAAAGTGCTTTCATTACCGCCTGTTCCGCAACCTTAATTCGTGTAAATCCTGATTTCATCGCCTCTTCAGCCGTCTGTTTACCTATGCATAATGCTGTTGCCTCGCGCAATGCCTCAGTGTTCGCACAAAATCCCTTAACGGTTGATGATGACGTGAATATTATTATGTCTGCTAATTCTGGAACTTTACACAATTTTACATAATCTGTTCGGTAAATACAAATATTTTCAGCCTCAATTCCGTATTTCATGAAGACTGAATTTATTTCGGGTGTCCCGTTTTCAGAACGAAACATTAAGATTTTTCCGCCAAACTTCGATAATCCTTCGGCCATGTGTATACCGTCAAATATTTCTGGCACGTAATCAACCCTTAAACCGTGTGCGTTGAGAGCGTCCTTTGTCGCCTGACCTATAGCGGAGATTTTAGCGTTCCCGATTTCGCGTATGTCCCTCCCCGTCTCAGAAAGCAACTCAAATAGCGCATTTACACCCGTTACGCTCGTGAAGCCTATCCAGTCATAGCCCGACAATCTTACGTCATCAAGTGAGCCGTGAAGAATACTCGTCTTTATCGTAGGAAGTAATATCACTTCAGCACCTAAATCACGCAGTTTTAACGCTAATTCGTCCGCTCTTCCTTCAGGGCGCGTTATGATTATTCGCTTTCCGTTTAAGGGCAGATTTTCACGCCACGAAAGATTGAGGCTCGCTACCTTCCCTGTAACAATTATAGCCGGAGGCCGAATGTTATTGCTTACGACTGATGTATACAGCTGTGATAACTTTGTACGGATTACACGCTGTCTTGAGGTCGTTCCGTTCTCGATTATTGCGCAGGGTGTCTCAGAGGGAATTGTCTCAAGCAATTTCATCTGCAACATTTCCGCATTCCCAACTCCCATCAAGAATATTGATGTTACATTATTGAAATCGGGTATGAGATTATTCTTGTCATGTGCCGTGAAAATATTTACCCCCGAACTGTAATTACGGTGCGTTACTGGTATCCCTGCATATGACGGTACGCCGAACGCCGAACTTACGCCCGATACAACCTCAAAATCAATTCCGGCCTCCGTCAACGCTTCTGCTTCCTCGCCTCCACGACCGAAAATATACGGGTCTCCACCCTTCAATCGCACTACAGTTTTTCCCGAACGTGATAAAGCTGTCATTCTTTCGTTGATTTCGTACTGTGATAGCTTGTGATTTCCCGCCGTTTTTCCTGCGTCAATAGCCTCTGCGTTCTCAGGGATTAGCGATAAAACGCTGTCCCCAACAAGATTATCGTATATCACAGCGTCCGCACGTTTCAAGACCTCATAGCCCCTTAACGTCAATAATCCTGCGTCGCCCGGACCAGCTCCAACAATATATATCATGTCAATTCCTCCGCTAATTTCTTTCCGAG
>JAFSLR010000049.1 GCA_017448375.1 Synergistaceae bacterium
CATTAACTCGTAGAACATGTAAAGTGTCAGCAGATTCCCGGCGCACGCAACACCGATTAAGATTCCGAATGTTGAAAGGAAGAATGCGTAAAATCTGTCAACAGGAGGCCGCCTCCGCAAATATTCAAACGCATAAAGAGTAACTAACGGCCATATGAACGCCACAAGGCACGAAAACGCCCTAGCAGGATAATCCATTCTGAACGCAATAGAAAGACTGTCAGTTATACGCCACAACGTTACAGCTTCACCGTCAGTCAGAATCGCAGCCCCGAAAGTTATTGCTGACGTTATGAATGTCATCACGCCCACGTAAACGTGTCTGTCCTCGAAAAGAGGCCGCCAGAAAAGCGCGAACCCCGTCAATATCGGAAACAGTATCGGTGAAAGTATTAATATTGCTCCGCTCGTCATAGTACGTTCACCCCCCGTGTAATCAGCCTCAATAACGGAACGCAGAATAATCCCAGATAGAAATTCAGCGCAAGAAATATCAGCATTGAGACTTTATATGACATTGTAGGAGCAGGAGCCGTGAAATTCTTTTGAGCGTCCTTGTTGTGTGTTAATACCACTATAACCGCAGGAACGTAATACAGCGCGTTCAACACCGAGCTTGCAGCAAGTGCCGTTAATGCCCATACCACTGTCGAATGGTCGAATGACGCAAGAGTCAGGCTCAGTTTTGACGCAAAGCCCGCAAAGCCAGGAATGCCCATCATTGAACACGCTCCCGCTATGAGTCCTAATCCCGCCCAAATGTTGACGTAGAATGTTCCCATTAAAGCGTGAAGTCCCTTCTTGTGTCCGGCGGCATTGCTGAGTCCTCCGGCTGCCGTGAACAACATCGGCTTAACGCACGCATGAACAATAATATGAAGACATGCCGCTGCGATTCCTGCTATAGTGTTGAGGCCGACTCCCATGAAGATGTAACCTACCTGTGCAACGCTTGACCATGCAATCATACGTTTGACGTTCTTTTGACGGAGAGCGTGAACAGATCCCATAATCATGGCCGTAATTCCGAGAATGAAAATCACCGTGTCCATTCTCAGAACGTGAATCACATCAAGACCGTATACCCTGTAGAATATCTTTATGATTGTGAATATATGACCCTTCAGAACGAGTCCCGATAAGATTGCGCTTGAGGCGTTTGTTGACGAGCCGTGAGCGTCAGGAAGCCATGAAGCAAATGGATATAACGCACTCTTTATCGCAAGACCCGCAGTAATCAAAGCTAATGAGACTGTCAGAGGCATCATGTATCTTTTTGTTGCAACAAGCTCGCCTATTGCACGGTGCATATTCTGCATTAAAAGATGTCCCGTCAAATCGTATAACAGGCATATAGCTATCATCACTAGTCCCGAACCTACGAGGCTCATAACGAGGTAACGCAATGCAGCCCGTACAGTTTCGGCACTCTCTTTAACCGCAACAATCGCACACGCTGCTATAGTGTTAATCTCAATGAATACATACGCGGTGAAAAGGTCATTGGTATATGTCAATGCCAAAAGTGAAGCCGTCAAAAGATTAACGAGTACGCAGAAAATATTACGGCGTTTCGGTGCTATGTCTTCAGCGGTTGATGAGAAGTTCCCCGTCAATGATAACAGCATTGCCACACAGAATACTAACGACAATACAGCCTCAAGAGGCCCTGCGCGTAATTCGTTCCCCCAAGGAGCCGGAAAATGTCCCATCGCAAAGTTGAAGCTCTGAGTCTGTCCTCCAGCCGTCAATGCGTAAAGCAAATATGCCGACATTAAACCGACAAATCCGACCGCAAAGCACGATAATTTTTCGGGGATTCTGTTTCTGTTCGGCAATAACGGGGTAATAATCGCCGAAATCATCATTACGAAAATACTTGCGAACGGGATATTATATGCAAACATTCCAATCATGCAAGCACTTCCTCTTCTGCCTCGTCAATTCTGGCCTCAATATCTTTCTGTTCTTCCGTCATTTTCATTAGTGCCTCGTCAATATTAAGAGTCCCGTAGCTCTCATAAAGTTTCAGAGTCAAAGCTAATGCAAACGCCGTAACGCTGACGCTGACAACAATCCCAGTCAAAACTAAACCTGCCGGGACAGGATTAACGTATATAGATGACGAATTGAGCCAGCCTCCTGAGCCGTTCTCAATAAGAATCGGTGCTGCTCTTCCTTCAACGTAACCTTTTGCCGCGAGGAAGAGATATACAGCCGTATCCATAATGTTAAGACCGATAATTTTCTTGATGAGATTCCGCTGTAACAGTAAGTTAGTCAGCCCTATACCTGATAGGATTACTGCGGCGGCCTCATAGTGATTAAGGAGTAATTTTTCGAGCATTATATATCCCCCTCGCTGAACAAGGCATAAAACCCGTAAAGAGTTCCGGCAACGATTAAGCCAACGCAGATATTGAGGGGCAATATTAAGCCTCCGCTGAGAATGTCGCCGATTGTGCCTTTAGGTATGATTGAATGAATGTGATTTGCGCCCGTGAAGAATGAATAGCCTTTTGAGAGAGCGTAAATCATTAGGGCAGTTGAGCTTGAGACTATGAATGTCCGCTCGCTGAAGAAGTCGTGAACACGTCCGAAACCGTAAGCATTTGCCGCGAGAATTAATGCAGTGCTGAGGATTGCGCCCCCCGAAAAGCCTCCGCCGGGCGATAAGTGTCCGTTGATGACGACGACGCAGCCCATCATGAGAATAGCGGGTATTGAGAGGGTTGCGACTCCGCGAAGTATTGTGTCGTTCTTGCTGAATGCGTGATGATGCCTTAGAGGGGACTCGCCGTCATCGGGCTTGTTGCTCCGTGAAGCTCCCAGTAACATTAGGACGCTCACTGCTGCGGTGAAGAGTACAGCCGACTCGCCGAATGTGTCGAACGCCCTGTAATCGAGAATGAGTCCCGCTACGATATTCTGAGCTCCTGTCTCGTGTCCTCCGTGTTCAACGTAACGCCGGATTACTTCGTTGTTGGCGGGGTTGCGTTCATGGCCGAACGGGGGAAGCTCCGCGACTGTCGCAAGCAATAATGAGACGATGACAACGCATGTTAAGACGCTGAGTCCGGCGTAAAGCACCGAGAACAAATGAAGGCCGTGAATTTCGAGCCACTGGTTATAGCGTTCCTTGAGGGTTGCCTCGTGGAAACGGGAATATTTGTCGCGGGGTTTCTGGGTGAAGGGTAAGTCGGGGGGAGGTTCAGGGGGGATGACTTCGTTTTCGGGGCGAGGGCCGATTCCCATTACCCAGTTGAAGAAAGTTTGCCATATTGCGCGTAATTCTTCGTTCAAGATTGTGATTCTCCTTTCGTGTGTAGATTATTCTGTCTTTCGGTTGCAAGTTCTGCGCGTATTTCCTTGACCAGTGCTACAACATCATCTTCCGTGTATAGTCCTGCGCGTTCGGCTTCACCTTCCATAGCTTTCTGGAGTTCCCTTAAAGCAGTTATGAACTCTGGAGTTCTCGTTATGATTCCAATGTTGTCGGCGTTACGTTCTACCATGATTCGCCGAGTTGTCTTAATACGTCCATAGCGTCAGAGTCACCTTGTTGTGCTGCCTTACGAAACCATTTAATAGCTTCAGATTGATCTCGTGCATCTGCCTTCTGGTCTCTCCTTGCAGTAAGGATACGAGCAAATACATTGTTGTAGTACATAAAGCCAAGACCCGTTTGTGCCTTAGCAAGTCCCTGTTCAGCCGCTTTACGAAGCCATTTTTCAGCCTCTACACTATCTTTCATAACTCCATCTCCAACATGGTAAATAATTCCAAGATAGAATTGTGCTTCAGCGTGTCCCTGTTCAGCTGCTTTGCGAAACCACTTTTCGGCCTCTAAGCTATCCTTACTCATCCCCTCGCAGTTATAGTACACCATTCCTAGATTGTTTTGTGCTTCGGCATTGCCCTGTTGAGCAGCTTTTCTGTACCATCTTAAGGCTTCAGAATAATTCTGCCTTATACCAATTCCATTCTTGTACATACTCCCAAGACTGTTTTGTGCAGGAGCATATCCCTGATTAGCCGCTTTCGTCCACCAAATGAAAGCTTCGGAATAATCCTGATGTGCTAGAGCGTACATGCCTCCCAACTCATATTGTGTATGAGCATCTCCATTTTCAGCGTACTTGCGCCACCATTTGAGAGCTTCCGAGAGATTCTGTTCTACTCCCAAACCGTATTCGTACATATACCTTAAACTTAATTGTGCCTTAGAATATCCCTGTTCAGCAGATTTTTGATACCATCTGAAGGCCTCTGCTTCATTAAGTTGCACTCCATAACCATGAAAGTACATATCACCAAGACTATTTTGCGCTTGAGCATGTCCACGTTCAGCTGCTTTTCTCAACCATTTTGCCGCTTCCGAATAATCCTGCCTTACTCCCTCTCCATTAACGTACATAGTCGCAAGAGCAAATTGCGCCGAAGTGAAGCCCTGTTCAGCAGCTTTGCTATACCATTTCATAGCTTCAGCATAATTTTGCAGAGTCCCTATACCTTCATGATATGCACACCCTAGTGCAAGCTGAGCCGGAGCATATCCCTTATTCGCAGAACCAAGCCACCACCTGATAGCCTCTGCATAGTCTTTTTTGACGTTATACCCTCCGTAGTACATAAAGCCTATGTTGTAATGTGCTTCAGCGTCTACATTCCTTGCTTTTTCCCGAAGTGCGTCCATTGAAGTACTGGCAAGATATTTCCTTGCAACTTCCCAAGCCCAATCAAGAATTTTTCCAGCTTCCAAATCAATATGAAACATTTAGTTATTATCACCCCTATTATTTTATTTCCTGCTGTTATTTCTCCCCTTCGTCCTTATGTCCCATACGCCCAATCTTACGCAATGCCAGAAAGAACAGCACGCTAGTTACCCCAGCACCTACAGCCGCCTCCGTAATCGCTAAATCCGGCGACCTCAGCAATACCCATATCACCGCCATAACGAGGCTGTAACTCATGAAGATTATTACCGAGTTCAAGAGGTTCTTTGAGATCGACACCGCAACCGCACACACTATCAGAAACACAAGCAAAAGCCACTCAATTATTATCATTTATTCTCACCTTCTTTTGCCGTCTCCCCTGTCAGGTCAACAAAATCACATATCTGTCCGAGATTCGGATTCGTCTTCACTTCCGCTCGCGCCACCAAATGACTCGCAGCAGGATTGCACAGCCACAGGAACACTATCACCAGTCCCAATTTCAGCGAAAACACCGTCAGCCCCGAAAGCACTATCAACCCCGACAGCACTAACAGCGCACCTAACGTATCGCATTTCGCAGCAACGTGAATCCGATTAAGCATCGTTGAGAAACGGAATATCCCTACCGTAGCTATTCCCAGAACAAACAGCCCAGAAACCATCAGCAAGCCCGCTATTATCACACGTATCATTCCTCTTCGCCTTCTTTCTTCTCGATAACAGAACGCGCAAGCACAACTACCGACAGGAAACTTATTACCGCGTATATCAGGCATATATCCGCCAAATATCCCTCGCCGATTATCAGCGACAATACCGCAATCAACAGGATTATTTTTGTCCCGATT
Source organism: Synergistaceae bacterium (assembly GCA_017448375.1). Lineage (GTDB taxonomy): Bacteria > Synergistota > Synergistia > Synergistales > Aminobacteriaceae > JAFUXM01. The sequence goes on from JAFSLR010000049.1 coordinate 5,573, forward strand.
ATGTTCGCTGCTATTATCCTGTCAGAAAATCTTGGCCCTAATGCCGCCCTCATTAAGCACAGGAATATTGTCGCCGAAAGGAATACAGCACTCCCGATTAACAGTACGTTACGCAAAGTTTCAGTATCAGGCATTCAATTTACCCTCCATTCCTGCTAGCATTCTCTCGAATATACTCCCTTCGAGACCTTCGGCCATGTCCTTGTTAAGCGCGTGGACAAGAAGATTATCTCCCTCAAGCGATACCGTTATTGTCCCAGGCGTTAAGGTGATTGAGTTCGCTAATGCTACTCTCGCTGCCTCCGTCTTTAACGGCGTTCGGAATTTCACAAGGCACGGTTCAACATTAATATTCGGCGCAAGCACCCTTCTGATTATTGAGAAATTAGCACGGATTATCTCAAACAGAAGCACTATGATATACATCACAATGTAAGGAAGAATTTTCACAGCCTTTAATAAATTTCTGACTGTGAGATTCAAGTGAAGTACTTTCCGTATGAAAACGTCAAGCATGAATGAAATTAACGCTCCGGCAATGATAATCTCAAAAGTAATCCTGCCGTTGAAGATTAACCATAATAAGAAGTAAACGAGGCTCAATTCCAATTTTACCTCCCAACGTTAAATGAATTATCTTGAAATGTGATTGATACCTGAAATTTTAGCATAGCACGTGTAAAATTAACGCAACAAATTAATGAAAGGGGATTAAATTTTCCATGAGTAATATAACATTCAATGACAACTGCGTACATGTAGCGTTTCTCGGACTTCCGAACGTACCCGGAATTGCGGCCGAAATTTTCGCGGCATTATCGGCTCATTTCGTTGAGGTCAGCATGGTTACTCAAAACACTATGCGCGGAGGCCGTTCTGACTTGTCGTTCCTGATTCCAGAAGAAAGACTCGATGACGTTATCTCCGTTTGCCGTGAAGTCTCAGAGAGAGTCGGCGGTCAAGGGGTCTCCTTTGCGTCTGAAATCGCAGCCATAAGCGTTGCGCTGAAATCCCCGGCTGATTCGGCTCATGTCCTCGCAAAAATCTTCAGGGCTTTGGCCTCCGTAAACGTAAACATCGAAATCATTAACTCCACTTCTGAGAGCGCAATCTGTATCGTGAGCAAGACACGCGCTAATGAAGGTTTAGAGGCATTGAAGCGGGCGTTTGAGTGAAAAAATCCCCCTGACATTTACGCCTGGGGGATTTGTTCTTTGCGTTATGAATCTTTCTGCTGACTGTTACTCTGCTTTGTAGTCTTTCGTCAGCACAACGGCAACCTGTTTCGCGTCCTCGTAAGGATCAGAGAAATCCGTGAACATCTTGCGCTCCTCATTGACGGTGATACCCGCGCAGATCATATCTACCTTCCCTGAGTTTACGGCCATGAAGAGCGAGTCAAACGGGTAAGCTATAATCACTAATTCTTTGTCGAGTTTTCCGGCAATCAGCGCGCACATCTCAATATCGATTCCCGTGTAGCCGTCCCCAACCTTAATGTCATACGGAGGGAATCCCGACTCAGTTCCGAGATATAATTTTCCGCCCTTTGCGCCCACATGAAGGTCAATATCTTCGGGCTTAGCGGCTGTAGGGTCTTCCTTGTACTTGAGCATGATTTTCTCAAGTGAGCCGTCTGCTTTTATCTCAGCAAGTGCCTTGTTCACCTTGTCGAGAAGATCTTTGTTACCCTGCTTGAAGCCTATTGCGTACTGCTCAACGGTAAGTGCTTCAGGAAGAATCTTGAGCGTTTCAGGGTCATTCTTCACGAACTGAGTCGCGGGGGCTTCGTCCATTATTGCGCCTTGAATCTTTCCGACCTTGAGAGCCTGTATAACGTCCGTAGCTTTCTCGTAGGTTACAAGCTGATCTTTTACTTTGTCGCCAAGCATTTTTTTGGCTATGCCTTCCGCGATTGTCCCGCGCTGAGTGCCTATCTTGATATTAACGAAATCGCCGGGCTTTGAGATGTTGAGGCCTTCTGCGAATGATATTCCCGCCGTTAATGCGAGGATTGCGAGTATTGCTGCAAATTTCTTCATGTTGATTATTCCTCCGTCATGAGAATTTTTTGACACGGCTATTATACCGTAAATTCCAAAAGTGTAAATATAGTTTCGTGTAAATGTTAATGAGTAAACTTTTGTTCATTTTTCTGCGCTGAGAATCATTACGGGGTTATTCGCTTTCATCATGGTTAGGGAAGGCGTTAAAGTTTTTGATGATGACGCTGAAATCTGAACGGCCTCAAAGTTTCGCAGTTCGCGGAAAAGCGTGTAAGCCTCCGTGAAAGTCTCAAGTGTTACGCACGCAATCACAACACGCAAAGGATTCTTCATGGCCTTAAATTTCGCGAATAATCCGGCTAATTCACCGTCAGTTCCCCCAATGAAAATATGAGTCGGAGCTGGCAATTCATC
>JAFSLR010000363.1 GCA_017448375.1 Synergistaceae bacterium
CCCTGAAAAGTCCGGGCAATCCCGCCACAATCATATCACTAACGCACGAGGACTCAAAGATTTCCGGCTCTCTTCCCTCGTCGTCCAAGTATATTATCTCAACCGAAGGAACTATACCAGTATGCTTGAACACAAGCCACGCATAAATCAGGCTCTGCGACAAAGGAACTGTAACATCGCTCTTATTGTACCCCTTGAACTCGAATAGTCTAGCTTCCGCACGGTCAGGGTTGAAAAGGAGAGCGTCATATTTCCCCGCAACGATGAGTCTTCCTTCTGGGCAGTCATAATATGCTTTCAAATTTTGTTCGGGCGGAATGAATACCGTCCTCATATTCTCCTCCGGCCTTTTCATCAGTGAGGGTATTGCCTCGAAGAACTCCGACATTGCACGGACCCAGACGCTTATTCCGCGAGCCATTGCCATTATTACACCCGACGAACACTCCTCTGAATGCTTTTCAAGAAACGGAATGAATATATTCTCGCGTATCATGGCCTCGATTGCCGGTGCTCCTCCTGAGAGTGAACGGGCAATTTTCTTGTGAAGCCTCTTTGACGGATCAGAAGCTGCCTCAAAGAATACCTGAGCTATGTTCTTGTGGAACAATGTCCCATAATAGTATCCGTTCCCGTTAATTCCGACCTTCCAAGCGTCTTTCTCGCCCCTGTGAACCCTGTAGGCAAGAAGCGCGGGGCATCTCTGGCACAAAGCGGCATTGCTGACTGTGATGTAATAGCTTTTCGGCATGGCTACGATTTTTCCGCAACAGTTATGAGGATTTCGTTGGACTTTGAGCGGTAAGTCCTGAAGTCTTCCGAATTGCTTTTCACGAAAGATATTACCTCGTTTCGGTTCGCCTTTATTCCGCGCTGTGTAAGAAGTGCCGCTGCTTTGTCAGCCGTTAATATCTTCACTGGCGAGGCTGTGATTATGTTTCTCAGAGTGTCGGCGAAAAGTTTGCTGTCGTAATAAACTTTCGGTGATTTCTTCGGTGCATCGGGTGAATATTTCACGGAGGCAGGGGAAAATTTCAGAGCTTTCGTGTCAATGAGCTTGAGTGTGCTGACGAACGCTTTTATGTCCCCACGAGTAGCCGTTCTGTTCCCCGACGGAAGATAGAGATTGACGTCCCCGTTATCGATGCGGTTGATTAGGGCTGTGAGGGCGTACCATGATATTCGCGTACTCTTGTCGAGAATAAGCGCATAGCCCCCAGCGTTCTCAAACTTTCGGAGATTCTCGTTTGCCTGCTTCCATGTCTTCTTGTGGGTCTTATCCTCGCTGATGTAGAAGCATTCACTGCCGGGATACTCATTCATGAATGACATTCCTGCTTTCAGTGCCGCGCTAACTGTCGCATGCGCCTTTGCTGTTATGGGGATGAACGCAAATTTCTTGTCGCCATGAAGTCCGGCGAGGCGTATGTATTTCCCTTTTGTCTCTGAGACTGTGAAGCTCTCGATTGATGACAGCCATACTTCGAGTGCGAGTGCTAACTGTTCGGCGTTTGGCGGCCATGAATTAGGCTCGGCCTGGACTTTCTTGTACTCATCACCGTAGACATTCATTACCGTGTTGTATATTTCTTCGCTTTCTGTTACTGGGGTGTCTGGGCTGGTTATGACTCTGTTTGAAAGCTCTATGACCTGTCGCGGTGAATATTCCTGCGATATTGACAGTCTCGAAATCAGCCAGCTTGAGATTTCTTCCGCGCCCTCTTTGAATGCGTCCTCAACCCTTCCGCGTATCAACTGGTTGGCCTGCTTGACCGAGCATGTCTTCATGATCATCGTGTTGCTCTTTAGCCTCTGGACTATGGCATCATCAAGAACCGGAATAAACACCGAGTTCCAAATTTCAGCTCTGACGAAACATAACGGAAGAATCCCCGAAAGATCATTCATTAGGAGGGCTATAACGTTTCCCCAAGCCTCTATGATTTCCCTGTTCTTCATGGAGTCGAGCTGGTCAAAGCAGATTACCATCGGAACTTTCGCGTAACCTAGAATGAGTCCGAGCGAGATTAGGACTTTTTCGGCTTCCTGCTCACGCCTGGCATCATTCATGGCATTCATGTCTTTTGACGGAAGACCGAGCCTCAGCGAGTCATCGTCATCGAGTCCTGAACAAAGCCAGTCGAGAATATCAGCCTTGTCGCCGTCGTTCGATGTTGCCATGTAAAGGAGGAGGCACTTCAGGAAATTATTATCCAGAGTGGGGAGGTCTCGCCTAAGATAAGCGCGGGTGTCTAAATTCTCGGTGCTGTCGAAGCCGTCAGTTCTTCTTCGTTCTGTGTAAGAGTTCATGACTTCCGACACGATCATGTCGAACTGTGAGCGTCCGTTGCTGTGAATGAGCTTGAGACTGATGAATATCTCGCTGAGGAGGTGCTGTGTAACGCTTTCGGAATCCCTGAACGTCCGTATTGCCGCGAAGACTGCGGGCTGTGCGTTGCTTCTCATTCGCCGCAAAATTCTCGTGAGCATGTGAGTTTTCCCTGAACCTGCCTCGCCGAGAATGAGTCCTGCAAGCGGTACGTCCGGCTGACGGCGTTTCTGGCGTATGAGCTGCTCAATCTCTTCGGAAGTATCGCGGTTGAGATTCTGGAGGTCTGGATTCTTATTGTTCCAAGGGAGAGGGGACGCTGGGGAGGAAAAAGGATTGTTCTCCCTCAATCTCTGAATTATTGATATGTTATCTGACATGCCAAGTTACCGTACCCATTCTGAAATTATTTTCGTCAATGTAGCAGTCTGAGACTTCATCGGGTGTCATCAATGACGCATCGCCCGTGTGAAGCTGAATTATCCTCCTGTTCCGCAAGTCCCGAATCATATCGTCGAAAACCTCACGAGGCCAACCGAGTCTCCTCCTCAAATCCGGAATGCTCACAAAAATTCTTCCCCTGTCGAGAGCGTCAAAAGCCTCACGGAATTTCTCCTGCGTGTAGTTGCCCTCAGCCTCATTAACAGGACGTGCAACCTTCACCGCTTCACCTGCCCTATATATCTTAGGCCTGCCATTGTCGTCATACTTTGTCTTAACTCTTCCTTCGTCTGTGAGTTCATTCACAAGCGCGAAAAACTCAGCTTTCGTGAACGGAAGATTCCTGAGTATCCTCGCATCAAACGCTTTATTCTCCGACAGAAGACTCAGAACAAATTCCGACGGCTCGCACGGAATGAGAATATAAACGCTCCTGCCCTTCATTCTGAATATGAACCTGTCCTCCGCCGACTGCTCAACCTTACGGCGTATGATCTTCCCGCTGTCGCCCTTCCTGATTCCGAGCTTGTACTTTGCGTCTGCCCCGATGAAATCCGGAAGCCTCGTTGCAAGCATGAAGCCTCTGTTTTTCTCCAGTACGGACTGAATTAAATCCGCGATATTTTTCTCCAGCATATGATTTTCA
>JAFSLR010000364.1 GCA_017448375.1 Synergistaceae bacterium
AAATGCTGCTGTAACCATGTAAGATACGCAATCAGCACTAACAGTATGAAATTGAATATCCATGTCCCCAAATGAGAGAAGAGCAATCCCAAGTTTGTGAATGATGACAGGAATACCATCACAAAGCCTAACTGTTCATCAGGTATTCTCACGCCGGACTCGTCAACAAGATTCAACGCCTCCGCTACCGTCGTAAGGACACTTCCTCCCAAGTTCACGCCGAAAAATGTTACATTCGTGAATGCCTCTGTCTTCGTCAAATCATAAAGTACTCCGTAAAGCAATATGAATATCGGAAGCTGTATGATTAACGGAAGGCAGCCGCTCGCAGGATTAACTTTGTTGTCCTTGTAGAGTGCCATTGTCTCTTGATTGAGCTTGTCTTTGTCGTCTGCGTATTTCTCCTGCAAAACTTTAAGCTGAGGCTGTAATTTCTGCATTTTCTGCATACTCTTCATTTGTTTTGCCGTCAAAGGGTGCGTTAAGAGTCTCACTAAGAGAGTCAGAGCGATTATAGCCAGACCCCACGCGAAATTCGATCCGATTCCTATTGATGTTATGCCGTTGTGGATTATCTCAAGCAGTCCCAACAGCAATGCTTTTGCCTGTGCCCACATAATTTTACTGTTTCACCTCTCGTAATTTTTTCGGCGGAAGGTCAACGCCCCCCGGATTCCAGAACCCGCACTTTAAGAGCCTCTTCACCGTCAGCAATGAACCCCGCAAGAATCCCCATTCCTGATATACGCTTATGGCATAGTTTGAGCATGTCGGGTAAAAGCGGCAGTTATTGCCTAGATACGGAGATATTAAGGTCTGATATATGCGGATTAATGTTACTGCTATGCGCGTCATTTTGTAATTAATTTCCTTCGGGTCATTAGGGACTCTAATTCGTGCTGAATGTCGGTTGATTTTGATGACAGTCCTTTATCCTGAAGCGTAAGTACTATCTTCATTCCTGAGATTATGCGGCCTGATATTTTCCTGAAAGCCTCGCGCAAAATTCTTCGTCCCCTTGTGCGTATGTGCGCTTTTCCCTGACGTTTACCGACAGCGCAGCCGAAAGTTATTCCCCCGTCATTGTCCCGCAAATACAATATCCGCACCAGCTCACCGTTTATTCTCGTGCCAGTGCGGAATATCTCATCAAACTCACGGCCTTTCCTGAGCCTTGAGACTTTAAGCACGTGTGAGGAATTTGCGTCCTTTGCGCCTTCTGTTTCGGAGGATATTGCGCCCTGAAGGTGTTTCACTGCGGGCTAAAAATCCTATCTTGCGTTTTCTGGGTAATTTGTGGGGCTGAAATGTTCCCTTCTTCATTTGAACTGGTTACTCCTTCTGTGAAATGTTGGTTGAATTATAGCATAGTCAAAAATTAGTGTACAATGACAGCAAAAGGAGGCATTATATTTGAAACAGTTTATTATTGTTACGGGCATGAGCGGAGCAGGAAAGACTATGACTCTTAAAGTTCTTGAGGATTTCGGCTTTATCACAATCGACAACTTACCGCCGGAATTGCTTCCACAGCTTTTCGCGCTTCTCGAAAACTCACAGGCACGCGGAGTCGTAGCAACTGTTGACGTAAGGAACGTAAGCAAAAATTTCGTGAAGGTAATTGATGATGTCTCTAACGCATGGAAAGGTACAGTAAAAGTTTTATTCCTCACAGCATCGGACGAGGAATTATTGAGGCGTTACGAACGAACCCGCAGAGTTCACCCTCTCAGCAAAGGATTATCCATGAAGGAGAGCATACGCGCTGAACGTGAAATGCTTTCGCCCGTCCTCGATAAGGCTGACATTGTGATAGACACGTCATTAATGGATCTTCATCAGCACAGAGAACGATTAGTCCGCGAATTTTTCGGCGATGACGGCGGAGTCTCAATCATCATCTCATCATTCGGGTACAAGTACGGAGTCCCGCAGGACGCAAGCTATGTGTTTGATGTCAGGTGCTTGCCCAATCCCTATTATGTCGAGTCGCTCAAAGATTTAACGGGAAAAGACAAGGCCGTTAAAGATTACCTTCTTCAGTTCGATGATACCCGCGAATTTCTGGAGCTTGCGAAAAAATTTCTCGGCTTCATCATTCCTCAGTTCCTCAGCAATGTACGCGGACAGCTTCATGTTGCTGTGGGCTGTACTGGCGGCCGACATCGTTCGGTTGCGGTTGCGGAATGGCTCGGAGAATACTTTTCGGGAAAATACGAGGGAGTCTCAATCGTTCACAGGGATAAGGGGCACGGCGGAAAATGACACTCTTCATACTCGGAGTAATTACGACTCTTGTGATACTCTTCATGTTCGGACGGCTCAAATTTTCATCGGGAAGGCCGGTATTAGAGCGCGCTATTAACCGAAGATTATCCGAAGGGCCTTATATCGTTGCTGTTGGCGGCGGAACGGGACTCTCAACATTACTTCGCGGGATAAAATCTTTCACCCGAAATATTACGGCGGTCGTTGCTGTAACCGATGAGGGCGGCTCTTCCGGGCGAATCCGAAATGAATGGGGTATGCTTCCTCCGGGCGATGTAAGGAACTGCATAGCGGCTCTTGCGGAGAATGACAGCGAGTTGAAACGGATATTAGATTTCAGGTTTGACAGGGGAGAATTGGCCGGACACAGTTTGGGGAATTTGCTTCTTCTTGCGGTTACGGAAATGAGCGGGGACTTCAGCAAGGCAGTCGAAATAATGAATCACCTTCTATCAATTCGCGGTCGAGTCCTTCCCGTAACAACCGAAGGCATAACGTTAATGGGAAAAACTAAAGGCGGATTAACCGTTAAAGGCGAGCTGAGCATTTCCGAACATGGCCGTAATCTTTCTGAGATATGGCTCGAACCTCACGACGCTAAACCATTACCCGATGTTTTGAGCGCGGTTGATGACGCTGATGTAATACTCTTAGGGCCCGGAAGCCTTTTCACAAGCGTTATACCGAATCTTCTCATGAAAGATTTTGCCGACAAGCTGAGGGACTCAAACGTTCCGTCAATATACATCTGCAACCTAATGACTCAGCCCGAAGAAACTCAAGGCTTCAACATCGTGCAGCATATTGAATGGGTGAGCGCGGCTGTCGGGAAAACTCCTGATTACGTCATCGCAAACTCTCAGGCAATCCCCGAAGATGTTACAGAGCGTTACGCAGAGGAAGGAGCGACTCCGCTTTACCTTGACGCGGAACAGAGGAAGATTATACGCAACATGGGCTGTGAATGCGTAGAGGACGATATTATGTCGGTATATGACAGCGCAAAAGAAAAGCGGGTTCTCAGGCATGATCCCCAAAAACTCGCTTCAGTGATTTTCAGAATTATACGGAGAATTTACGATGACTGATTTACGGCTTGACTCCTACGGTCTGAATCAGCGTAATGTTCTGAGTGTCTGAAAGTTTCATGAGCTTTGAGAGACTCTCAGCGTCAAACGACATTCTTACAACGCAATTCCATCCCATAGCGGCCGAGTAGAGATAAACATTCTGCACAATTTCCCCCGTGTGAGCAAAACCGCACCTTCTCACAACCTCTTCGGGGGCTTTGCTGTCCTTCCACATTCCGAGATCGTGAACGTATGCGAGATTCACCGCTGCTTTTCCGACAAAATCCTGTTTGCCAGTGTCCTTCCTGTGATCGCCTTCCGCTACAAGTTCAATGCTGTGCGATTTCGGGTCATACTTGAAGACACCTTCACGGCCGAAAACGTAAATCGTGATGTCCTGAATGCCCATTGCTACGGGGTACACTAACTTTCCGTCCGGACGGTTGACTCCTCCTGCTGCCCACAAGAGATTCGAGAGTTCCTGAAGCGTTAAGTCCTCGTCATCAAAATCCCTGTCAGATCTCCTGAACGTTAAAGCCTCAGTGAGAGTCATTGAGCATGTTTTGTCGGGCGCGGGAAGTTTCACCGTCTCGGAGAACGCACAACCGGCCATGACCATAACAACAATCAACGCTGTAACAAATTTCTTCACGTTTACCACTCCTAATTCAATTTGAGCTGGATAATTTGAGCCTCAATGTTCTGAAGCTGAGTCCTGAGCTGCGCTTTAACGTTCTCGTCAGACTCGCGGTTAAGCTGCTGCTGTATTGCGCTCTTCTGCTGTTCGAGCTGTTCGAGTTCGTCATCACTGCTTGTGCTTGAAGCGGCTGATACTGCCCCGGCTCCGGCTGATGACTCAGGTTTTGACCCGGCCTGTGATTTTGCGGAGGCTTGAGTCCCTTCTGTGCTTTCAGATTTCGGCGTGTAATCGACTTTGAGATTCCCGGACTCGTCATGAGAAACGCTGTAGACTCCTTCCGCCTTGACTCCTGCGGGGTTATCCTTGTCGTAAGTGTCAACTTCTGCGGCTCTCGTTTCATTCTGCAAATTCTGATTCTGAATCGCCTGTTGTGATTCCTGAATCTGATTCGCGGACTGGGCTTCACGTTTCGCACGTATCGTGTACTGTTCTGACGGCTGAATATTTCCCTGTACGCTTTCAACGCTCATTGTATTACTTCCTTTCCTGTTGCGCAGTTATAATACTCCTAAAGTCTTAAGAACGTAAAGGAGTCTTTTATGAATGCGAAAATTTTTTATGACAATGTTACTCTCTTTACTCGTTGCTTCCTCATATGCCGCTGAAGTTCCGAGAGCTAATCTTGACGAGGCAGAAAGATTCTTCAACAACGCTTACATTCACTTCATGAGACGCGATTACAGGGACGCGCAAGTTTACCTTGACCAGGCAATACGCGAGAATACATACATGGTTGACTACTACCTATTATCCGCCCTCAACTTAAACCGAATGGGCTACACTGACGAAGCAATGACCGCCCTTAACGGTTATCTTGAAGTACGTCCCCTTGATGTTTCAGCACCTCGAATAAACAGGAATTTTGACGAACAGGACAGAGTTTTGCGCTCCGTTCTCGGAACTGCTCCGATCCCTGTCTCATGGAGATATTCAGAGTCGAACGTCCAGTCAGAATGGCAGACGGGATACACTCGGCCTTTCAGCATTCGGGGACTGGGGAAAGTACGTTCATTAGGGCGCACCGTATGTATACCCGACCAGTTCGGCGACAAGATATATATCCGTCAGCAGGGGCGCAATATCATCGGGACTCCGGGCAATCTCCGTGAAGTCAGTGTTCCTTCACCCGTTATCGCAATCCCTATGGGGGACGGGACATTCAGAATCTTCAACGCTGACGGCGAACTCTACACCCTCAACTCATCGCGCCTCAACGAGGAGAATATATCAGCAGATTACGCCGCGACTCTTCCTTCAGTTGTTGTTACGGACGCTGAAATGATAGCGGAGAATCTTTTTGCGGTTTCCGACCCTGCCGAGAGAAATATTGCCTTCTACAGCACAGCAAGGGATGATATTCGCGTAAGGTATTGGCGGCCTCCGTTAATGTACGGTGATTTTCTCTTTGAGCCCGTAGCGGTTGAAAGCTATGCGGACTGGCTTGCGGTTGCCGACAGAATGAATGACCGTATATATATCCTTAACGTTATAAGCCATGAATATTTTGAGATTCGCGGGATAATCAAGCCGAGGGATCTTATATGGTCTGGGACTGGAGAATTATATGTTCTTACGGACGAAGGGAATATTTATGATTTCGTTGTTGATTTCGGGACTCGGACTTACGCCAACAGGTACGCAGGGGCTTGGCGTGAAGGCGTGAAAAACTCGTGGTCATTCTTCAAGTCCCCCGAAGGCGATATAAGCTGGCTCGACATGTCCGCGTCAAGAATCTACAAGTCAATAATGATGCCCGATCGTGATGATGTTCCCGGCTTCCTGAGCATATACAACCCGTCAATAGCTTCTGACACTGCGAACCGTGAGAGCTTTCTCATTGACGCAACGTTGATGTCGCCATTCATGAATTACGCAAACAGCGCGAGAATAATCGCCCAATCCGTATGGAATGACCGTAACATGCGCTGTAATGTCATATGGCAGAGGCCGCGAAATTTTGACGCTGTATTGTTTCATGCTCCAGTCCCAAAAGGTACAGTTTTCCCGCTCAACGTGAGGCCGTCCCAAATAAATTCGGGTCGTGATGTCTCGTCAGTTCTTTCGTCAGTGTGGCTTCTTCACCGCGAGACTTTGACGAATATTATTGTTGACGCTTCAATACCTTTCACGAACGAAGATATGTTAATGCTGCTGAAATTCTGTATGCTCAACGGACTCGAACTCGATATTTACGCCCGTGATGTTCCGTCATTGGGACTTGTACGCGCAAGCTCATTCACCGGAGGAAAGACTCTTTACTCGCTGGGTGATACGCTTGATTTGCCGGTTCAGAGGACGCACTTGCAGATTCAGATTCCGTTGCCGGAGGAATTATCGTCATCAGGTTATCCGGGGCGTTCAATGCTTGCGGTGTATCTTGACGCAGGACTCATACAGTCTCGCTCATGGATACCGTTATATCCTGACATGTTCACGCGGTAATCACTCTGCGTATTCGGGGCGGTAAAGATTCCCGTCAATCTCATAATCAGGCGGAACTGGAACGGCCTTAACGGAATGGCTTTCAGACAGCGGGAAATATCCGTAAATCGTCCCGATTAAAGATTTATCCTGACTCTGAATGATTACCCTTGTCGGCGTGAATATGAATCTCATGTTGCCGTATTCAAGCTCCGTCTGAAATTTTCCGGGATTCTTGTGCGAATTGAGAGTCTCTATACTCTCTTTTCCGTAACGCCCCAATGAAGCCAGATATGCGTAATCAAAATCTTCCGGCCTTACCTTTCCAGTTTGAAGGCGTGAAACCTGATCGTTCGCCGAAAGCCTCAAAGGGTCAAGAACAGGCGAGTTCATCAATACCACAAGCGAGGCCATGAAGATAACGCATACCATATTAACGCGCCCGATTGAGACAGGCCAGTTACGCGCGATTACAGTCCCGGCGTAAGCGATTCCCCATATCCCTGTCGTAAGCACTAGGAATACAGCCTGCACTCTGTCAGTAGTGAGTCCGTACTGCGATATTCTGAGGCTCAATGAGTAGAGGCACAATACAGTGTAAACAGGAAGGCATAACAGCGAAACTTGCGCAAGTATATCAATGCTACGAGTCCTGAAGATAGATTTTGCACCGTCAAGCCATGCCGCGTTCGCAAGAATTATCGTTCCGGCCTGTAACAGAAGCATTAACGTTGAAGCCTGTCCAGTGTTCCATAAGGCATTGAGGCTCGATGTTCCGCCCCAGAAAAGGCACACTATGAACGCAAGCGACAATAACGAGAAGAACGGCAATAACCACGCAAGCACGGACAATAGCCACCTTCCGAGAGAGTCTATTCCCGGGTGCTTTATGGCTACGCTGATTGAGACAGCGATAATTATTGATGTCAATGGTACGGCGCAAACAGGCGTTATGATTATCAGGGGGACAATGTGAAGCCCTACAATGTCAAACAAAAGCCCCGCTGTAATTAACAGTCCCCAGAAAACCGCAATAACTATTGAAGCCTGAAACAGAAGGAACAAATTTCTGCAAAGCTGAAAGAATATCTCACTATACGGGATTTTCCAGCTCCATGAAGCTATACGGCACTGAAAATAAGGTACGATGAGAAATATAGCCATTGATATTCGCACAAGGTCTGACTTCTGCGAGGGAACAACATCAAAGCTCCCGTAAGACCATAAACGGTAAAGCCATAACGCAAGCAATACCGCCGTTAATCCCGCAAGAAGATTCCACAAACGCCGCCCCCAATGCTCCTGCGATAACCAGAATACAAAAGGCACAAGGAATATTACAGAGAGAGGCATAAACACAATGAAACGGGGAAAATTTATCCTCATCTGTGCGAGTGCCGGAAGTCCCGATGTTGCGAGGGCGTATATTCCAAGAAGTACACCCTGTATCAGTGCCGTTATTGCAACGCAGATATATCTGTTCCTGTCTGTTCTGTTCATTTTTCGTTATTTCGGGTATGTGTATCTCAATCCGGCTTTTATGGGTTTGGGGAGAGTCCGTGTTGAAAGTGTCGCGACTCCCTGCTTCAGTTCTACTTTGTGGAGCGTCATAGGCAGAGGGAATCTGTTGAGGTCGAGAATCGGCTGAATGTCCGCAAGTGCTTTCCTTGTTACGTAGTCGGGAAGATCCATTCTGTTTATTTTCACCTGAGGATCTTTGAGCCATATCTCTTTGCCCTTAACGATCTTGAATTTGCTCGTGGCCTCTATCAGTATATCGAGAAATCCGAACCTGTAATAGCCTCTTCCCGAAAGCCCCGACGGCTTGATTTCCATCGACATATCGTGCCATTCGCTGCCGTCATCACCGAAAGTCCTGTCCTTTATGGCTTTGTTGACATCGTTCTCACGGATACTTGCTATTGACTGAATGCTTATTGCTGACTTGCATTCTACATTTCCTTTTGCCCATTCTGAAGGCTCGTTGAATTGTACGTCCCTCATTCTTACGGTAATTTCGTTGACCCTGAAGTTCTCAATCATTAATCCCGTCAGCTTCATGTAAATATCGCTGAAATGCCCCGTAGAATCAGGAAGAGCATCAACAAAAATTTCTCCCTTTTCGACACCGAATTTCCCGACGTAGTACGACAGAAGATCATCAACCGGATCTGCACATGAAACCCCCGCAAGCATTAAAACGAGAAGGCCAGCACAAATAACTTTACGCAAAGTGTAACACCGTCCTAATTGGATTTTTCCGTACAATTATAATATATCCATGAACAATAGCAGATTAATTGAAGACATAAAATCAGCCCTCGACATTTCCGACATTATCGGGCAGTACACATCATTGCGGAGAACTCGCCGGGGATATTCGGGGTTATGCCCGTTCCATGATGAGAAGACTCCGTCATTCCATGTCTACACGGACTCGCAGAGTTATTACTGTTTCTCTTGCCATGAAGCCGGAGATATTTTCACGTTTGTGATGAAGAAGAACGGCCTCACCTTTCAGGAGGCAATCGAGCTTTTAGCGTCAAGAGCCGGAATCAATCCTGAGAGTTACGGACATCATCAGCAGAAACGCGCTAGGACTCTTTATGACGTTATGAACATGGCCGATGAATTTTATCGGGGGAATTTCGTGAGGCTTCCGGGCGGAAAAGCATACATTGAACGCAGAGGAATCACGATTTCAGAGGCTGAGTCGTTCGGCTTGGGTTATGCGACTGACTCATGGGACGGACTCATTCAGGCAATGTCAGCAAAAGGAATCGGGACTCGCGAACTTGTTGACGCAGGATTAATCATCGAAGGCCAGAAAGGATTTTATGACAGGTTTCGGGGGCGTGTGATTTTCCCTGTGCGAGATATTTCGGGGAGAATTATAGCTTTCGGGGGACGTGCTGTTGTTCAGGACACGGGAGCGAAATACATCAATTCACCCGAAACAGAAATTTACCACAAACGCAATAATCTCTATCTCCTCAACGCCGCTTCCAGTCAAATCCGCCAAAAAGGTTACAGCATTCTGTGTGAAGGATATATGGACGCATTGAGGCTCCACAAGTGCGGATTCCGTGAGAGTGCAGCGTCTTTGGGTACGTCATTGACGGCTGAACAGGCGGTTTTGCTGAAGAGATTTGCTGACAGGTGCTACATATGCTATGACGGGGACTCAGCCGGGAGGAAAGCTGCTTTGCGCGGAATGTATATTCTTGCGGAGAACGGACTCGATGTTCGTATCGTGAGGCTGCCTGACGGTCAAGACCCGGACGACTTTCTCCGTGCGAATCCCCCTGAGAGTTTCAGAAGGGCATTGAAGGACGCACTGCCGTTAATCCCGTATCATGTTGAGACCCTGAAGCCTGAGCTTAACGACCCTTTACGGAGGAAGAAAGCACTCAATGATTTGTGGGAAGGCGTGAAGAGAGTTAAGCCTGATGATTCAGCGCAGTATGTTGCGAGCCTGAGTCAGGCATTCCGAATCCCTACTGAAGAAATGAGGAAACGAATCTTTAACGGTGCAATGCCGAATGATACCCCCAAATTTAAGCCCGAACCTGAACTGCTGAATATTGACGGTGAATTGGAGTGTGCATTATGCGCTTCGCTTATGCGTTACAGGGAGTGCCGATTGAGGGTCAAGCCGGGGGAAATTTACGGCTTACTCACGAACCCTGACGCACAAATTACGGCTGAAGCTATGATTTCCGGGAACCCGGAAGACGCTCTCAACATTTGGAGGACGACAGGCGATTCGAATCTTGAGGGAATAATTGCGAGGGGTGAAATATGCCTTGATGAAATGAGAGTGCCGGAGAATGAGAAATGGCAGCATGTTTATTCGGGGTTAGAGAAGCTGAGAATCGAACGCCGTATCCGTGAGATTGAGGAAAAATTTTCATCGAACACGGCGACTAATGATGACTTGAGAGAAATTAGCGAACTTCGGCGAAAATTACAGGAATTAAAGATTTAGTGATGACTTCACGAAGATTTGACGTTGCAATAATTCCTTCCTGAGTTATGAAGACAACGCCGGGGGGATTGTCCATTTCCCGTAAAATTCCGAGTGCCTTATCGACTCCCGTAATCATGAAGGCCGTTGCGAGTCCGTCAGCAAGTGAACCGTCAGGGGTAATCACTGTTACCGACAGCAAATCACTGTTCACGCTCTCACCTGTAACGGGGTTGAAGAAGTGAGAGTACTTTTTGCCGTCAATGGTCTTGTAGCGTTCGTAGTTTCCCGATGTTATGACAGCGCAGTCCTTAACGTCAACAACAATAGCCGGAGTCCCAAAAGGCTTCAGGGGATTCCTGATACCGATTCGCCATGCTGAACCGTCAGGCTTTTCTCCGAGCGCGTGAACATTTCCGCCCAAATCTATAATTGCTGACTTTACGCCATTGATTTTGAGGTGATTTGCGATTTCGGTTGACGCATAGCCCTTAGCGATTCCGCCCAAATCGAGAACGCAGCCATTTTCACGGAGAAATATTTTGTCCCCTGAGACTGAGAGGTTACGAATGTCCGAGAGTTTAACGGCATGATCTAAACTTTCTGGGGAAGGTTTTTTGCCGTCAGCGCGGTTAATCTTCCAGAGTTTTGTTACGGCACCGATTAGGGGGTTAAAGATTCCGCCTGTGATTTCGTGGAGAGTCATTCCGTCCTTAACGGCTTTAAGCGTGTGAGAGTTTACGGTTACGGGGTGAAGTCCTGCATTGCTGTTGATGAGTGAAATATCTGACGAAGGGTTGTACATTGAGAGTCTTCGGTCAAGCTCATTGAGGAGTGAGAATGCTCCGTCAAGCGGTGAGTCATCATGGCCGTAAATCGTCATTCGTATAATTGTGTTCATGGCCTCCGAATTTCGTGTGAACTCTTCCGGCTCTCTGAGGTAGAGAGACATAAAGCCCGCGAGAATCAAAATCAGTGCGACAAAAATTTTTCGTTTCATGTGAAAATCTCCTTTCCTGAATGATATTATTATACGCAAAAGGGAGGAATTAACCGTGAAATATTACGCAGGAATAGACATCGGCGGAACGAACATTAAAACAGGAATTGTTGACGAACTCGGAAATATCATCAGCGAAGATTCCGTACCTACAGGCGCAGACCGTCCGCAGGAAGTTGTGTTGCAGGACATAATATCATCAGTCCAGGAGTCAATCGCAAAAGCTCAGGTAACGCCTTCAGCCGTCGGAATGGGATCGCCCGGGTTAATCGACAGCGTAAACGGAATCGTGAAGTACAACAACAATTTGGGCTGGCATGATTTCGCGATAGGCCCTGAGATGAGCAGGGCACTTGGGATTTATTCAACGCTTGAGAATGACGCGGACGCAGCTGCACTCGGCGAGGTTGTAGCGGGGTGCGCAAAGGGTGCGAACAGCGCAATGATTATCACACTCGGAACGGGAGTCGGATCGGGGTATGTTGTTGACGAAAAAATAGTACGGGGCTGCGAGTTCGGACACATGGTGATACATTACGGCGGACGGCCATGTACATGCGGTCGCAAAGGGTGCTTTGAGGCTTACTGTTCGGCAACAGGACTCATCAACATGACTCGCGAGGCAATAGCGGAGAATCCCGGCGGAATAATGGCGAAAATTGCTGACGTTGAAGGGACTGTGAGCGGTCATACGGTATTTGACGCGGCTCAGGAAGGGGACGAAAACGCGGTGAACGTAATCGACACATACACGAGCTATCTAGCTTGCGGACTCGCGAATCTCATCAACGGCCTTCAGCCTGAAGTGATAGGTATCGGAGGCGGTATCGGTAAACAGGGTGAAAGACTTTTAGCCCCGTTGCGCCTGAAAGTTCAGCATGAAATTTATCCGGGGATTCCCCTGCCCCGTATCGTGAGCTGTACACTGGGTTACAAGGCAGGGTTAATCGGTGCAGCAATGGCCGCGAAGTGATTGTAGTGGTCAGTGGCTAGTGGTTAGCTTTATGCTGTCCACTTCACACTAAACACTCCCCACTAAGACAACGCTTACATCATTGACATTCGTACCAGTCGGGCCAGTCATCAACAAAGCGTCAGCCTCTTTGAGGGCGTTATAGGCATCATTATTTCTGAGTACTTCGGGAATGCTGATGCCTTTTTCGCGAAGAATACCCGCTGTCTTTCCGTCAACAATTCCGCCAGCCGCGTCAGTAGGGCCGTCCGTTCCGTCAGAACCCAGCGATGCAACAACGACTCCTTCAAGCCCCGATATACCTTCAGCCGCCGACAACGCTAATTCCTGATTGCGTCCTCCCATGCCTTTTCCCGTGAGATGTACTACAGTTTCACCGCCAGCAATCAAAGCGCACGGAGATTTTGCGGGGTTTCCTGACGTTAAGACTTCGCGCGCAATTCCGGCCATGAATGACCCGGCCTCGCGAGCCTCACACGTTAATGTTGTCGTGAGTGTTACGGGTGTATAGCCTTTTTCTTTTGCGAGGGTGCTTACGGCCTTGCAGAGTTCCGTTACGCTTCCTGTGATTGTGGCTGTAACGTTGTCGAGTTTCTTTGGGGTTTCGCGTGAAAGTATTTCGAGAAGTTCGGGCTTGACATTGAGGTTATATTTCTTGACGATTGAGAGGGCTTCCGCGCTTGTTGACATGTCTGGGGCGGCCGGGCCTGAAGCAATGCTGTCTAACCTGTCGCCCAAAACATCACTAAGCACAACCATGAAGACATGAGCAGGGGCGCAGAGTTCCGCGAATCTTCCGCCTTTAACGGAGGATAAATGCTTTCGGATTGTGTTTATCTCTACGATGTCAGCACCGCATGAAAGTAACTGGCTTGTGATGTTCTGCATGTCCTCAAGGGTAACGCCTTCAGCGGGAAACTCAAAGAGTGCCGAGCCTCCGCCGCTTACGAGGAACAAAACGGTATCTTCGGGCTTGAGATTTTTGACGTGAGAGAGGAGAGCCTTTGTTCCGTTGATGGTGTTCATGTCGGGGACGGGGTGTCCTGCCTCAAAGATTTCGAGTCCGGCGATTTCTCCCATTGAATGATCGTATTTCGTTACGACTGCGCCTGTTATGCCTGAACCGAGAATATCGCTTGCGGCTTTTGCCATTCTCCAGGCTGCTTTACCGATTGAGGCTACAATGAGTCGGCCTTTACCTTTTCGGGAAGTGAACGCGGGGTTATTGAGGGCTTCTTTGACGGCGTTTTCGGGTAATACGGCTTTGATTGCTCCGTCAAGAATTGAGCGCATATCTTCTTTGAGCATGTGAAAATCTCCTTTGCATATTGATATTGTAAATGGGGAAAACTTTTCTGCGTTTATTCTATCATCAATACAACAAAAATCCCCCTGCCCGTTAAAGACAGAGGGAATAAATCCTAATCCTTACGCCTGAAAATCAATTCCCGAATCATTCTGTCCATTCTCAGAAACATTCCCGGACTCATAT
>JAFSLR010000365.1 GCA_017448375.1 Synergistaceae bacterium
GTCTGGGTACGGTTGAGAACGCACAGCCTTTGTGAAACGCTGTAGACAGGGCCAAGCTCACGGCATATCCCGATGATTTTCGACTGGTTCGACTCAGCCGTAACTTTCGCGTAATTCACAGCAAATAGCACATCAACAGGAAGATCAAAGAATATCGCAGCCGAGAATCTGTTGACGGAAATCCCGAAATCATAAACAGCCCGCAAAGTTTTATCCATTTCGGCAATGTAGGAATAATCGTACTTCCTTCCGGCCATGTTCTTCAGCTCCTGAAGATTCTGCCGTGCCTCGTCAAGTGCTGTCAGCCAGTCTTGAAGCCTGTGAAGGTTCGCGCGGAATATCCTGTCCGGGTTCTGTTTCACCCTGCATAGAGCCTCGCGGACGTTCCCGCTGCTACCCCATGAGATTCGGGCGGCTGTTTTCGCGAAGGGAGCTAATTCGGTTGGGTTTGTGAATCCGTATATCATCGGCCTGACTAGATTCTTGTCGCTGATTATTCCCTGTATTGTTTCCCCTAAGAGTTCTAACAGCTGAATGTCCGCTACACTTCTTCCAATCCCGAAAGTTTTCGCCAAAGGTGCTGAGGCAAGGAGCGCGTAAAGTTCTAAGCATTCGTCAATAGCTTTCTTGTCGTCCCCGCTGAAATCTATTGCCCGCATTTTTCTGCCAAGTTCGGTCATGGCGTATACTCTGATGTTGTCCCAATTTCTCGACTGTTCGCGGATTATGAGATTCTTTGCGCCTTCGGGAAGTGCCTTGAATGTCTTGTCCAAATCCTCAATGAACGTGTAAAGCTGTCTGCTGTTGTAGGTGTTATTGCTGTCGAGAGCGTCAATTATCTTGTGATAGTAGTCGCTTCCGCTGAACGATTCAATCGTGGACTGGTCAACATCAACGTACATTATGTCATTACCTGTACCGTGCTGAAGCACCCAGTATCCTACATCATCGCCATTACAGTTTGTGAATGAGGCTTTTGCGCTTGACCTTGTAGCGTTCATTGAGAGAGCCTGAGATACATTCTTGAAGGTGCAGCCCTGTATCTTGATGTCGTATTCTGCTCCGCCGTCAACGGTATGTACTCCCCAGTTGAGATTCTCGAATGTGCAGTCCTTGAATGTCGTTATAGTGCTCGGCCTGAATCCCAATAGCCCTTGAACATCATCGCGTATGCCTCTGAATGTAACGTTTGAGATTGTTACGGGTTTAGTTGTAGCGTTGGCATCAATTCCTCCGCATTCGCCCGCACATATTATTGTGAGGTCAGAGAATTTCAGGTCATCAGCGGTTGATGTGAAAATCGAAGTCCGCCGTGAAACTGCACTTTCAACAGTGAATACGGGCTTGCTTTTGTCTTTTGGGGTGATTGTGATTCCGGCGTTTGAACCCTTGATTGAATATATCCATCTCGGAACGTCAAAATTTCCGCTCAGTGATGAAGTTATCGTTATGCTTATTGCCCCGCTGTCGAGTGCTTTCTGTAACTCCTCAGCGTTTCCGGCATAAGCCCAAGCGTTATCGGCGAATGAGATTCCGGCATTCAAACAGCAAATAATCAGCGCAAATAGTATGATAGAGACTCTTCGTTTCACGGAAAAAACAGCTCCTTCTGAAAAATATTTTAGGATTACTGAATTGTAGATTAATCCTCTGCGTTGTCAATGACGCATGATTCCAACTGTGATAATATTCTCAATAAGAGGTGGAAAATTCATGAATAGAATCATCACTATAGGCCGCGAATTTGGCTCAGGAGGACGCGAACTCGCAAGACTCATCGCCGAAATAACAGGCTATGCGTACTATGACCGCGAAATCATTTCAGAGATCGCAAAACGTACATCACTGTCCGAAAAGTACATTCAGAACGTCGCCGAACACAAACCCGTAATCCCCTTCCCGATTCACACGGGGCGTACATTCTGGGCGGTAATCCCCGATTACGGGCAGGACGTACAGAAGGAACAGCACTCAATCATACGCGAACTCGCCGAAAAATCTGACTGCGTTATAGTCGGAAGGGGAGCGGATTACATTCTGAGGGACTCGAACCCTTACCGTATATTCGTTTACTCGGACGATGAAGCGAAACTCAAACGCTGCCGTGAGAACAGCTCAAACGATTACGACAAGGGCACGGAACTCACCGACAAGGAATTATCACGGAGAATTGAGCAGATTAACACATCAAGAGCGGATTACTACGAGTTCTATACGGGGCAGGAATGGGGAATGAAGTCGAATTACGATTTGTGCGTAAATACCTCAAAATGCAATGACTTCATGAAACTTGCAAGGGCCGTATCATCAATCATAATCTGACATTCAAAAAACAGGACGGCTCATTAACGGGCTGCCCTGTTTAATCTCCGAATGCCTTTCTACATCTCGTAGCGCATGATGTATTTTGTGTAGAGAGGTATTTTGCTGATTGTTTTGTCGAGGCGCGGATTACGATTCCACATTCTGAAATTCCTAATCTCGTCCTCTGATCTTCCTCCTTCAAAGAAATCATAGACTCCCTTGCTGTATTTCTGAACGAAGAGGAAGAAGCGTCTTTTGCCGACATGAAGGTAAAATGTTATCATGTCATTGGCCTTGCTTACTGTAATTTTGTTTTTCAAAGCCGACTTTGCCTCCGCGTTTCGTGAAATTTTGTCCATAATTATATCTCATCATTTAATCGTATCAATCACTGAAGTGAACTACTCCCCCTTACGGTCATGGGAGCTTCCTAATTCTACGAGGTCAGCGTTGCAACATTTCTGTTTCCGTCTTATGTCCTCTCCAAAGGCGTGGATTTCCTGCGTTCCACAGGTATTTTTCTTCGCAAGCAATATCATATTCCGGGCCGCGTGAATGTCCCTGTCTTCATGATACCCGCATTCACATTCATATACTCGGTCTGACAGCCTGATGTCCTTTTTGAGCTTTCCGCATTTAGGACAATATTTA
>JAFSLR010000366.1 GCA_017448375.1 Synergistaceae bacterium
AAAAATTTCACAGGAGGTTTCAACATGAGCAGCAAAGGTTTCACGAGTTCGCTTCCGTTCAAACTGATAGTAGCTCTCGTAGCGGGTCTGTTTATCGGTTTATGGCTTTCATCAACTCATACCAGCCCGGTATCAACAGCACTTCTTCACATCATCGTAACATTGCATTACATAGCCGGACAGTTCTTGATGTTCTGCGTTCCGTTAATCATAATCGGATTCGTAGCACCCTCAATCACACGTATGGGCAATAACGCTTCAAGAATGCTCATGCTTGCGCTGACTCTCGCTTACGCATCATCAATCGGCGCGGCATTCTCGGCAACAGCAGCGGGATATACGATTCTTCCGATGCTCAGTATTGCTACGGCTGTTGAGGGTCTCAGGTCTCTTCCCGAAGTCGTATTCAAGCTCTCAATTCCTCAGATTATGCCAGTAATGTCGGCGTTATTCGTTTCGGTTCTCGTAGGGCTTGCGGCGGCGTGGAACAAGAGCAAAACTACTACAGCACTTCTTGAGGAGTTCCAGCAGATAGTGTTGAGCATAGTAACAAATTTCCTGATACCCGTACTGCCTTTCCTGATTGGTACGACATTCTGCCAGCTCGCATATGAAGGTTCAATCACTGAACAGCTTCCGGTGTTCCTCGTGATTATTCTTATCGTAATGGCCGGGCATTATATTTGGATGGCGTTGCTTTACTTCATTGCGGGAGTTTATTCGGGGAAAAATCCCTGGAACGTCGTCAAGAATTACGGCCCTGCGTATATGACTGCTGTCGGAACAATGTCGAGCGCGGCGACTCTCTCAGTTGCACTTACCTGCGCAAAGAAGTCGGAGCCTACTCTGCGTGATGACATGGTGAATTTCGGAATACCGTTGTTTGCGAATATTCATCTCTGCGGATCGGTAATGACTGAGACATTTTTCGTCATGGCCGTGTCGAAAGTTCTTTACGGAGTCTATCCTACTGTCGGGAACATGATACTCTTCTGCTTGCTGCTGGGAGTTTTCGCGATAGGTGCGCCCGGAGTCCCCGGCGGTACTGTAATGGCCTCGTTGGGACTGATTACGGGTGTTCTTGGGTTTGACGCGACTGGTACGGCGTTAATGCTGACGATTTTTGCGTTACAGGACTCGTTCGGGACTGCCTGCAATGTTACGGGGGACGGAGCTTTGACGCTGATACTTACGGGGTACGCTGAGAAGCACGGAATCGGTGCGGAGAATTTATCGGCCTGATTGAGGCAGTATAATTTTTGGGGGCACACGATGTTAATTCGTTCTGCCTCCTTTTATTTTTTTCTGTGCTATAATCCTAGAAAAATACATAAAATTAAGGAGTTGACAACTTTGGACGAATATTTGTACAGCGGTCAGCGGTCAGTATTGACTCTAGTCTCCCGGAAAATGTAAATTCATTCAATAGCTTCTGCAAATTCTGCGAAAATGTAATGGACGCTTTCCCTTGTGTAAAACGTTGGCAAACCTATTTCCTAAATCATTCATTAAGGCTCTATAACTCATTTAGATTCGTGCAGAAAGTTACAGGCTTCAGGAAAAACTTAACACTTCTTGCACCAGGTGGCGGGCCTGCATTTGTGGAATTATGCCTGTCAAAATACATGGGCTTCAAATGCACTGTCGTTGACCTTCCGCATATTGTCGAAGAAAACAAGCCGTATTACGACTGGGCGAATTTCGAGACTGTGGGCGAACACATAGAAAATTATGTTCAGAGAAGCGGAAAAATTTTTGACGTTGTAATGAGCCTCGAAAACATAGAGCATATACCTGCTGCTCCTTCAAGCTACATAGCAAAATTCGTGAATGCGATTGCAGACGGCGGATATTTTGTGATTTCAACGCCTAATATGGGGTCATTTGCTCACTTGATCAGAATCCTACTAATGATGCCGACTCTGCCTGTTCCAGAGATAACATTTGACATGAAAAGCTATTCTCACTACAGAGAGTACATGCCCTGCGAAATAATTGAGGCTTACGAGAAAAACGGCCTCTCCTACAAAGCAAGGGCATACACGAATGAATCCACTGCGTTCAGGAAATATGACACTTCGAGGCGTTCGATGTATCACGTGAAAAATCCTGTTACAAAATTCCTCATGCGCTGGTTTACACAGTTAGGAATGAGCATAATGGGGATAATACCGCGTTTCAGGTACATAATGCTTCTGGCCGCTCAGAAATAAATTAATCCCCCTTCACGTTTCATCATGAGGGGGGATTCTTTATGCCTGAAAATCTGTATGCTCGCTGTAAATTCTCTGCAACAATCTCACGAAATCCGCAACGCTCTTCCTTTTATCGCCTGAATGTGTGCACAACACGCAGGTGATTTTTTCCGGGCAGTCGAAAAGTGTCCATGAAAATTCGCCGTTATGGTCGTTGAGGAATCCCGGCGCAAGACATATCCCCTTATGCGCTCTTATGTTGGTTAATGTAGTTTCGCGGTCGTTGCTGTTGAAGTACTCCGTGTGAATCTCGTCAATGATTCTCTTCTGCACCGCTTTAAGCTCAGGAGGAGAACCGCCCCCGACCATCAGCACCCTTCCGCGCAAATCTTCAGCGTGAACGATCTCCCTTCCGGCTAATTCATCGCCCTTCTCCGTAATCAGATATATTCTGCTGTCGAAAAGAGAATGTATCTTTATGTCGGGAATGTGCATAACGTCTTCAAGCCTCGCAAAGAATATATCCTCTTCGCCCCTGAGAAATGATGACGAGTCGTAGAGCCTCAAGAAATGTGGTGTAACTGATACTCCGGGATTATCGCGCTCAAATATCTCTGTCGCTTCGGGAAGGAAATATATTGCTGACCTCATCGGGAGTCCGATTGTTATGTTCGTGCTGTAATGTGTGCTGAAATTCTGCCCTTGTTCAACAGCTCTCCTCAAGTCCTCGCGTATGTTCCTCAATGTAACGCAGAACTGTTCGCCTGCCGGAGTGAGTATTGCGCCTCTCGGTGAACGCTCGAAAAGTGAAAACTGTATTTCCTCCTCAGCAAGTTTAATCTGATATGTTAATGCCGGCTGCGTTATGTGCAAATTCTCGGCTGCCCTGCTGAAGCTCCGTGTCTTTGCGAGTTCAAGAATGTAATCAAACTGTCTTGTGTCCATGATAAAAATTGCAGATACCATATAAAATGCTTTGATTGGAAAATTATAGCACCCTCGTATAACATTAAATCATTCCACAAAAGAAGGAGAAATGAATCACAATGAAATATGTAAAACTCGGAAATTCAGGTGTTGACGTTTCGCGCATATGCTTGGGAATGATGAGCTTCGGCAAGCCCGGCACTGAGAACGGCGTTTTCCCGTGGGCAATGGAATTTGAAGACGCAAAGCCGCTTTTCCGCAAAGCAATAGAACTCGGCATAAACTTTTTCGACACAGCAAACGTTTACCAGCTCGGAAGCAGTGAGACAATAACGGGGAAATTGATTCGCGAGTTCGGCCTCAACCGTGATGAGATTGTTGTTGCGACAAAAGTCAACTTCGAGATGCGCGCAGGAAAACCTAACGGAGGCGGCTCTTCCCGCAAAAACATCATGGCCGAAATAGATCACAGCCTCGAAAGACTCGGACTCGATTACGTTGACCTGTACCAGATTCACAGGCTTGACCCGTTTACGCCGATGGAAGAGATTATGGAAGCGTTGCATGACGTAGTGAAGTCGGGCAAAGCAAGATACATCGGCGCGTGCACAATGGACGCATGGCAGTTTGAGAGATTGCAGAACATTGCGGAGCGTCATAACTGGACGAAATTCATCACAATGCAGAATCAGTACAACCTCATTTACCGCGAAGAAGAACACGAAATGATGCCGTTATGCCTCGACAGGAAAGTCGGCGTAAACCCTTGGAGTCCTCTTGCGGGCGGAAGGTGCGCTCACTCTTGGGGGACTCAGACAGCAAGAACGAAAATTGACGCGGTATCCCCGGCGGTTTGGACGGAGAAGACAGCCGCGCAGGATAAAGCTGTTGTCGATAACCTCGAACGTGTTGCGCGTGAACATGGCCGGACAATGGCTCAGGAGTCTTTAGCGTGGATGCTCAGCAAGCCGTTCATATGCTCACCCGTTGTCGGTACTACCAGCGTTAAGCACGTTGAGGAAGCAGCATCGGCAGTTGATATTACGCTGACACAGGAAGAAATTTCAGCCCTTGAAGCCCCCTATGTAGCGCACACAAAGCAGCACGCATTTTAGAGTTTGAGTAATGATGAGGAAAATATTTTCAGCGTTTATAATTTTATCCTGCCTAATAATTTCTCCGGCTCTCAGTGCTGAACCCATAATTCTAGAATCACAGGGCAGCTTCATGGCCGGAGGAAAGACTGCGGAAAACGGCGGGGAATTTGTGTTTTCTGACTGGACTAACACTGCCGGTCAGACAGCATACGGTGATCACGCTTATGTGTGGTATCAAATTCCTGTGAATGCGAAAAATTTTCCGATGGTATTTCTTCACGGGGGCGGTCAGTCAAAAAAAAACATGGGAGTCGACTCCTGACGGCCGCGAAGGATTCGGGAATATATTTCTCCGCAGGGGCTTCAAGACGTACCTTGTTGACCAGCCCAGAAGGGGCGAAGCAGGTTTCAGCACAGTATCAAGCGATGGCGTTATACCTCCGGCGTATTATGACCGAACAATGTTTACGCTTTTCAGGCTTGGACGCTGGCCTAATTTCTACGATGATACGCAGTTCCCGAAAGACGCAAAGAGCCTCGAACAGTTTTACAGGCAGGGTACGCCCAACACAGCACCGCTTGATTTCGGACTCGTTGCTGACGCTATGACCGCAGTATTGTCTGAGACAGGCCCGGCGATTCTCGTTACGCATTCGCAGGGAGGCGGGGCAGGTTGGCTTACGGCGTTACGGAGTGAGAATATCCGCGCAATCGCAGCATTTGAGCCCGGCGGGAGTCCGCGATTGTTCCCTGAAGGCGAGGTGCCCGATCCCATTAACACATCTTTCGGAGTGATTGAGGGTACGGCGGTTTCACTTGAGGATTTCAGGAAGCTGACACGATTCCTGATTGGGATATTTTACGGCGACCATATAGCGACAGAGCCGACAGATAATTACGGTGCTGACCAGTGGCGCGCTGAGCTTTCAATGGGCAGGAAATTCGCGGAACTCGTCAACAAATACGGCGGGGACTGCACAGTGATACACCTTCCCGAACTCGGCATAAAGGGCAACACTCACTTTATGTTTGCTGACCTGAATAATGTTGAGATTGCCGACTTGTTATCGAAATGGCTCAAAGAGAAAGGACTTGACGAATGATGAAAGAATTAATCACAGCAGTTGTAATGATAGCGGTATTTGCGGCTTCAGCGTTTGCACAAGAAGTGAAGTATATTGACGCACCGAAATTTGACGGTGAAATATATCTTTACGGCACACCCAATAAAGCAGATGTTGAGTTTGAACAGTGGTATGAGATTCAGGGGCGCGGACAGTTTGTCAGAAACGTTAAAGTCCCCACGCTTATACCGTACCTTCCTGACGCGGGAAAATTGAACGGCGCGGCAATCATCATAGCCCCCGGCGGAGCGTTCCTTCATCACACATTCGGGAGCGGAGGCTATGAGGCTGCGGAGTGGTTCAAGTCTCAGGGGTTCGCAACATTCATCCTCAAATACAGAGTCGAGATTACTCCCCGTGAAGAGTCAGAATATCAAGCGTACGTGGCGAAAATGATGGAGGGCTACAGGGCGGGAGGCAGAAGTGGAAATTACGCGCCCGCGACTCCTGATTACGCATACGAGGACATTAACGCGGCTGTGAAGCTCATACGTGATAGGGCGAAAGAGTTTCACGTTATGCCGGACAAAATCGGGATTGTAGGGTTCTCGGCGGGTGCTTTGATGGCGGTCTACAACGCTGAGTCAGCACCCGAAAATTGCAAAGCTGATTTCATCGCGTCAATTTACGGCCAGTTAGTTATGCGTGAAATGCCCGACAAGATGCCCCCTCTTTTTGCGGCCATGTCATCAGATGACGAACTTTCAGGGCAGAGCGGATTCGAGGTCATTCAGGCGTGGCAGAAACGTGGAATAGTTGAGCTTCATTTGTACGGTCAGGGCGGACATAATTTCGGAATGGGTCATGAGCCTTTCACGAATTACTTGTGGCCGACAGAGTTTCTTGCGTGGCTTCGTATGATCGGTATCATCAATCAGCCGGCCTCATCAGCAAAAATACATCTCAACAACGGGCTTGATATTCCGCAGTTCGGGATAGGCACATTCCGTTCTGACGTTCAGCAGGCGCATGACGCTGTACTCGCGGCACTGAAGGCGGGTTACAGGCACATTGACACGGCTCATGCATACCAGAACGAACGCGGGGTTGGTGCTGCTGTGAGGGAGTCAGGGATTCCGCGCGGTGAGATATGGATTACGAGCAAGTTATGGCCGACCGATTACAATTCCGGCAACGTTTCAGACTCAATCAACAAAATGCTTGAACGTTTAGGCACTGAGTATATAGACCTTCTTTACCTTCATCAGCCTGTGGGCGATTACATGGCGGGGTGGCGTGGTCTTGAAGAGGCTGTGAAAGCGGGAAAAGTCCGGGCAATAGGGCTCTCAAATTTTGACGTGAGCATGGAACGCTTCAACGACATACTGGCCAACGCAGAAATAAAGCCCGCAATAGTTCAGATTGAGCTTCACCCCTACGCACAGAGAAAAGCATTCAGGAAGATTTGCGCCGAGAATAATATAGCGGTTGAAGGCTGGTATCCTCTCGGCGGGACTCACGGTGGGAATGACGTACTTTTTGCTGACCCTGTGATTAATGAGATTGCCGGGCGTTACGGGAAGACACCTGCGGAGATTATATTGCGCTGGCACGTTCAGGAA
>JAFSLR010000367.1 GCA_017448375.1 Synergistaceae bacterium
AAGGTTTCACACACCAGATCCCAATGCGCTCCACGTCGTCCCCTTTGATATGTTACTTTATAGACATTAGACCAGACTATTTTTTCTGCCCAATTTTCAATCTCTCCTGCCAGATTCATGACCTCTTTGCATATTTGCCAAAATCGAGATTTATTGATGCTATACAGCAATTCGTTGGTATTTTCATCTCTATATTGCGGACTATGCACAGCATCAGATAAGAAGCGTTTTGTTCTCCCATTTGCAAGCACATTCTCAGCAAGCTCATCAACATTATTACCCGTCAATGGCTCCCAACCGTTAAGATCGCGTCCTACATACATGAGACGGAAGTTACTTTCTTCATAATGGATACCTGAATCGGCACTATGAGATACTAAAGCACCGCTTCTAAGCCCCGACTCTATGTTGATAGGATCTGTAAGGCTGAATAAACTTCCGTAAAGTTCTCGCAATTTGCCGTCAATAACTTCAGACATAATTTTTCACCTCCTAAAATTTTTATCTGTTGAGTATATCTTGGATTAGGTGAGGAACAAGGCAATACTGACTCAAAACTTCCTCTGCAAATCCCGTAACAATCTCTTTGAGTTCGTCAGGCTCAATCACTGTTATATGCGGCGCACCTGACATTACCCATCTCGCGAACTCATAAAGATTCGGAACTTCTGCCGTTAAAATTATTCCTCCCTCATCGCATTCCTTTATCTTTTGCGTGGGATGCCATTTTATTTCCCGGAACGTTTCCGCAAGTGGCTCACTGATTCTCACCTTAACGGGGATTTTCTCTTTGCCCGGTATCACATGCCATGCCGAAAGCACGTAGCCTTCATCAAATCCTCCCTCATCAGGCGTAATATATTCCTCTTCCGAATTTGACGCACTAATTATCCGGCTGATTCGGTGTATGCCTAAATTTTCATACTTGTGATTGTATGATACCATGTACCAAGCGTTGCCCCTGAAGTAAAAATCATAGGGCGACAACGTCCACTGCTTTGGCATTCTTCCGGGAGCTGAATATAAGATGTTGACGCTTTTCCCTGAGCGTTTAGACTCGATCAGCGTCCTGAAAATTTCTGCGTCTATTTCAGCAACAGGTATCGCATTCATCGTTGAGCTTATTACTTCAGAACCTAACGACAAAATTTCATCAGGGATATATTTCCCCAGCTTTTCCCAGAGCGAGCGCACCGAATCTTTAAGGTGAGGCAGAAAATGAGAAGCCATGCCAAGACCTGCACTTAACGCAGTAATCTCACTCTCTGTTATTTTCAGGTTGACATGAAAAATTCCCGCGCTCTCAAGAATATAACGCCTCTCGTGAATGTCATACCTTATATCAGCTCCGTATACTCCTCTCAAGTAGCATAAATCATTCTGTAATGTCCTGTCGCTTCTGTATTCTCCCGCTGAATATATTTCTTCATGTGTCGCTTTCCCTTTTGACTGTAAGAACGCCATTATTCTTGACAGCCTGTCATGACGTACCGATGTCATATCTTTAGGCATAATTAATCCTTCATTTCACGACATGCTCAGACCGAGCATAAGGAGAACCCCTACAGCTCCGATATTACAGCAATTAAGAGCCATCTCCATAAGTGAGTCTGATTTGATGTCTACTCCCGCTTCGGCAAGAACTCGAATCACATTCGGGTCATGCCCGTCGTAATCTGACATAACCGCCATCATTACAGCATTCTGATTCATGAGGCTTCTTGCGGAAATGTCTGCTCCATTATTGATGAGACACTTTACAGCTTCAGCACTGTTGAAGAATGACGCATACATCAAGGGCGTATATCCCAGCCATGTTTTTGCGTTTACGTCCCCGCCGTTGCTGATTGCCTTTTCGATGTCTTTGACGCTTCCCCAGCAGGCAGAAATCAGCATCATGATTTTCTTGTTATAGCTCACCCAGTCTTGCTTGTAGTCCGTTCCTGTTTCGATCATCTCCCACAAATGGCTGAGAAGATTACAGCTTAACGGCCCTCCGAAATCGTCATCCCAGTCCGCAAAATGATACTGAGGATTTTTCATGCTCAGTCTTATTTTTTTGACATTGCGCAGCCATAGAAGCATGGCAATGATTTTTATCTGCCGAATATCTTTGAGCATTAAACGCTCGCCCCTGTAAAAAATACATTGCAATAACCGTGTATGCGAAAGACACTTTATGTCAGCACCTTTAGCGATTAACAGCCTTGCCATCTCTGCGGCGTTATAGTAGTCGGCAAAACTTCCTGTTATCACTTTGAGCGCAAATTCGCCATCATCTTTTTTCACTCCATGAGCTATAGCTTTTCTCAGTGATTCAGGCGAATGGCAGAGGGTTAATTCTGTACTTTCGCAGGGAAATTCCACCCTATTTAAGAGGTATGAGTCAAAATCTGCGTCTTCAAGAACTATGTATGACAATTCCATTCCTGATGGGCTCTGCAAAGGAAAGTTAATCCCACCGTCATTAAGGATTTTCAGAATCTCAGCTCCGGCTTCAAGACG
>JAFSLR010000368.1 GCA_017448375.1 Synergistaceae bacterium
ATGCCTTCCTCGCTCAATTAGGCGTTGACGGCTCTGTCGATTACCTAAAGCTGAGACGCAAGCTCATTAACAGCTCCCTAAAGTCGGATCATGATTTGACTTCTCAGCAGGTTGAAGCTCTCATTTCTGAACGCGATAATATTAATGACTGGCTTTCTCGGCTTGACCCGGATTTGGACAACGGCATTAAAGCTCCGAAAAGACAGAAGCCCAAAATCAGCCAGTCGGATTTACGGCAGGGCATTATGACAGGCTACAGGCTCGGAAGGCAGGAAGAACGCGATTTTTCACAGCTTCATGAAAAACACGCACTTGATACTCAGCGCGATTCACTTTCTGAACGTGAGCAGAAAAGACTTGATGACCTGCGCGCAAAAAGAGAGGCTGACAAAATCCATCATCAAGAGAGACTGCAAACTATCCTGCAGCGTGAACAGCAAAAACACAACGCTCAACATCAGCGCATGATTGACAGATTCCAGCGCAGAATTAATACCTTCAACCAGAGAATAAACAACATCAAAAACTTCATCGCTCAGTACCGCGAAAGACGAGACATTAAACAAATGGTCAAGTCCATCTTCAGAATGAGCAAGTCTAAATCTATCTCATGGGCTAAACTTCAGGAAATTAACGCGCTTCTGCAAGGTTACAACCTAGACAGAAAAGGTATCAAACACAGGGACTTGTTACGGCAGTTTATCGACATTCAAACTAATGAAGGTGAGCAATACACTCAGGATTTCGCCGACGAGTTCGCTCTGGATAACAACATCACTCAGCAGGACGTTGACGACTTCCTTTCCGTTACTCACATTGAAGATATGACACTTCAGCAGGTGCAAGAGCTTTTTGCTAACGTTAAGGACTTGTTCAGACTGGGACGCGAGGAGTTCGTACAGTGGCGCAATGAAAGAGATAACCGCAGGGCTGATATGTCCCGCGCTTTGCTAGCTGATTTAGAAGCATTCAAACGGGGCAATACTAGAATTCCTAGAGACAACTCCGACTTGACACGCCAATACGTAAGCAATATCGCTCATTCTTACTGGAATTCCGTTCAGCTACCGGGACGTTTCCTGCGCGGACTAGGCGAAAACTTCAGGCGTATTTTTGAGGACGGCTTCACGCAGAAACGAGGCGACGCTTTCAGGTGGATTAACCAGAGAGAAAAAGGTTTCTGGGACGCTCTCGAAAAAAACGGCGTTTCCATCAAACAGCTTTGGGATAACGCCACTACCATCGACGGGCATAATTTCTCGTGGGAAGAAGCTCTGAGTATCTATCTCGGCATGAAAAACGACAAGCACAGGGACGCTATCCTTTACGGCAATTTCGTCGTCAACAACACCGACAGCCTGAAACCCTACACTAACGAACAGGACGCTTTACGGGCTATCGGCAAAATCATTCAGGCCGTCAATGACAATCCCCGCATGAAGGCTATCGCTGACTGGATCGTCTCAGACTTCAACCAGCACTTCGACAGAATCAATCAGGCCAATATCGACAACTTCAACAGAGGCATGAACAGAGAAGAAAATTATTCCCCGATGTTCAGGCTTCAGCACCAAAGCGAAAAAGGCGTTAATTCTTTCGAGATTGAAGCCATGACTATTAACGCCAACAATCCACAAACTCTTCAAGACGTGGCAGATAATTTCCTATTCGAACGCAAAAATTTATCACCCGAACAGCAGCAGCCCGTTAATCTCAAACTCATCTCCGTCTGGTTCGACGCTATGCACATGCAGGAGTTCAACGCCGCTTTAGGAGGGTATGCCGCCGACATCAGAAGCGCATTACTTCAGCAAGGCGACAACAGCTCCGTTCAGCAGAACATCAAAGAAAGATTAGGTGATCTTGACTGGAATACTCTCATCGACATTTACAACAATTCCATCAATGATAACCTGCATAAAGATATGAGTACCGCTGACAAAATCGCGTCCGTCCTCGTCAGGGCTAGAAGTGCCGCTTATGTTCCGTTCAACCCCGCTACCGCTTTAAGCCAGTTCGCAAGCTTCGTTACCGCAATGCATTACAATTACGCTGGACGTTATATGCTACGCTCCCTGTGGAAGGCCATTAACGGCGGTAAACAATTCTTAGAATCTGTCTACGAGAAATCGCCCGAATTACGTTATACCGCAGGAGACCCAATCGACAGCGAGTTTGCTCTCAGCCTCGAAAGAAGACCGCTTGAATCCAGTAACAAATATCTTAACTCCGTGCTTCAGACGCAACCTGTAAGAACTTCTGCTAACCTCATCAGGCGCGGCTTGGCTTTAGGCTACAAAGGCGTTCAGGTCATTGACAACTGGACTAAATCCATCGTTTTTGACGCGGTTTATGACAAATACATTGACAGGGGATTATCTCATGAAGAGGCCGTGCGGCTCGCTGACAGGGCGGTGCGTGATACTCAGCCAGCTTCTACTAACAGGGAAAAGGCACAATTCTCGCGGGGAGGCGCGGTTCACCAGCTCTTCTTCTCCCAGTTCATGAACGCTCTTATGCCCCTGTTCAACATGACTTTTGTCGATACTGTCTACAATCTCACTCACGGCGGGTGGAATAAAGTTATGGATACGGCATTCAGACTCGTCGCTGTCGCTGGCACTTTCGCGCTCGCTGGGGTGATTAAGGACTTATTCAACGGCAGACTTCCTTCTGGCCGCGAACGTGAGGACGGCTCCGTTGATGACATCCCTAACTGGATCGCTGAGACCGAATTGTCTAATCTGCTCAACGTCATTCCCATCGCCAACAGGCTGTTTGACTTGGGAAGCTGGGTCAGAGGCAGCAAACGCTACAGGGCTTATGACAGACTCACCGAACCTGTCGAACGTATCGTAAAAGGCATTCAGGATTACGGCAAATATGACGGTGAGTTTAACGGACAATCCATTGAGAATATCATTCACGGTGCCGCCTTGCTCGGTCTCCCTATTCCCTATTCGGGCATTCGGCAGTTTATGAGGCTCTTCGGGCTGTACGGCAATGAGGACAGCAGATAACACAAATCCCCCGGACTTACCCGGGGGCTTTTTTCATGGCCGCAGAGTCTTCAGCAGTTCCGCGTTGTTCTCCGCGATCAACCGCTTCACGTCTTCTAGTGTTACTGTGGGGCGCGACTCTTTCACACTCTGAAATATCTTTTGCACTATCGGAAGACATATTATTATCCCCAATAACACTATCAGCCAGTAGATATTCTCTCGCAAATCCCCTATCCGCAACTCCAAACTATGATGTATGCTATCTATTCGCTCATTCAATTTCTGGTAATTATCATCTACTCGCCTCGATAACGATTCCAGTTTCGCATTCATCACTTGAAATTCTCCCCGTATCTCATTCATAAACGCTTCCATTTTCGCATCAAATACATCACGCCGGACATATACGCTCATATCCTCAGAGACTGCTCCATTACTCGCACCGCTCATTATCAGCACTAAGCCTATTACTGACAGTAGCTTTCGCATTCTAATCTACTCCGCTTTTACGATGACTCTTTCTCTGACAACGAAGCCGTACACGCATACAGAAATTCTCGCCCGTATTCCGTCAAGTAAGGGCTTCCTGTTTGCACCGCTTTTTGTTTCCCCAGCACTGCTCCCCATGTTCGATCCTCACGTCCTGTTTCGCTTCCATCGATTTCTAGCTCACTTGGAACTTCTCCTTCCGCCTTGAGCACTTCCACTTCGTGATATATATCTATCAGTCCATTCTTGAACAGCTTACGGATTATTGCTACTTCAGACTTACTCCCTTCAGGCTTCAGCTCTTCTCCTTCCTCTTCACTGCTCTTCAGCCTCATCAAAAAGTCTATGTCCTCTCCATTAAGCTCCTGAATTATATGTATGAAACTCACATAATCACCGTCATTATCGTACTGTCCTGATATATGCCGCGCAAACAAATTCTGCAACAGTTCCCGCTGGCTATCCGTCTCCAATTCTGACAGCGTACGTACCGCCGTCAACGGGATTTGAAGTTTCTCCTCAAAGTACTTCTCGTAATCTACTTTTAGCCCGTACTCCAATAGTTGCGACTTTATTCCCTCTACCGCTTTTATTGCACTTTCCATTCGTCTTTTCATAACCTTATTTTGCACGTCTGGCGCAAACAAATCAAGCAGCAAAGGCGCATTTTCGGCTAACATATTCAGCATTCCATCACTACCTCACTTCACGCCGTCGCTATTGACGGATTTCCTAATGAAGCAAGCACTAAACGTTCAAACAGTGTCCGCGTTTCGGGCGTATTCGGTAGTTCTAGCCGTGACCCGTTACGTTCCCAGATTAGCGCATTCCCGGCAGGAGGGATTTCTGACTCTGTTTTCGGTTCTGCTACTTTCACTTCGCGATTAATTCTAGGACTTTCTCCCATTTGGTTAGGCTGCAATCCCATTAAGTATTCTACAGAGGTGTTCAAGGCCTCAGCTATCTAAAGTAACAAAATTCCCCCGGTCATCCCGGGGGCTTTTTTTATGCCTGCGGGCGGTTCGCTAGTTTCTCATCCAGTAAACGATTCACATCCTCAAGCGTCAGAGATGGAACTGAATTTCCCCATTTCGGCAGCTTGTCCCGCACTTTTGGCCATGCTATCAATATACCGATTGCCGCTAGCCACAAATATATTCCGTTACGCAGGTCATCTATTCGCGAGTTTACACTGTCCAGTCTCTTGTCTAATCCGTCTACTCGCCCTGAAAGATTTGATACTCGGTCGGACAGGTTAGACACTCGGTCGGATAAATCATTTATCGCCTTGCGCTGTTCCTTCAACTCATCAAGTATCCTTCCCATGTTCGCATTCATATTCTGCATGTACACCTCAAACACATCCCGCCGCACGTACACACTCATATCCTCTGAGACTGCTCCGTAACTCGTACCGCTTGTCGTCAGCAATACAATCATTACTGCTAGTATCTTCCGCATTACTTCACCCCCCTCACTTCACGCTGTCGCTACTTTGCTCCCCATTGATGCCAATGCAAGACGTTCTATTAACGATCGCGTTTCAGGCGTATTCGGAAATACAACTCGATTCTTTCCTCCCCATTCATATACTAAACTTCTTTCCGGCGGCGTTTCTTCATTTGACGCTTTTATTAATTCTGATGACTCTGATAGCAGACTTTCCGCAGATACGTTCAGTGATTCTGCCAATTTTATTATCATCGCTGTATCGGGACCTTTGTCGGTTTCCTGCTCCCATCTACGTATAGTCGTTTCATGTACTCCAACTCGTTCTGCTAATTGCGGCTGAGTCATTCCTGATTTTTTCCGTAATTCCCTTATTCGTTTTCCAATTCCCATTCCATTCACCTCGCTTATTTTTATATTAGCAAGTTTGCTCGGTTTCTTAAAGAGTATTCACAATCGCTTTACCATGCAATATTAATCGGTTTTTCTTGACAGAATAAAAATAACATGTATAATACCAAGTAAATTAACTCGGTTACGCAATAAAACAACTACGAACAAGGCGAGTAACTTTAATCGGTTTTTAGGAACAGCAACACCGCAAGCCCTGTAAAAAGGCAGTCGGACGGCAATAGGCTATGACCACGCCCGCAAGACAGCTTCAAGTTTTTTGACAATTTCAGAGAGTTTTTTTCGCGAAGGGAGGTGATCTATTTGAATATCCTAGTTTCTTTCCTCTCTAGCCTTCAGCTTCACAAACTCATTGACGCTTGGGCTTTTGCCATCAAGTTTAACGCCATTGCCCGCGCTATCGCTCCTTTGGGCTTCGTTGGTTGCGTCGGCTTGATTCTGGTGTTTGGCGGCAAAATCCTGTTAGAGCTTTTACAAAGCTGATCTACTTTAATTTCACTAGTCGTTCGCCCTCTCTCTGAACTCATAAATAGGCTTCATTGAACCAGCTCCGCGCAGGCTTTTCCGCTCGTCTTCGGCCTGTCGGAACATTACAAAGGCGCGCAATTCATTTGAAAGAAGGTTATATCCATGCAGTTACAGCTCGCTACTACCCGCATACTTAACGGTAACGAGTTAGCTTGCTACGTTGAGGACAAGCCAGAGAATGAATTTGACTTCTGGGCTACCCGCGAACAGATCGGACAGTTCTTAGGGTACAAAAACCCGAGAATCGCAATCGGATTTATTCACAAGCGCAATGCCGAACGTCTCGACAAATTTTCAACCGTAATCAAAATGAATACAGTTGAAGGAAACCGCACTGTATCAAGAGAAATGACGGTTTACTGCTTCAAGGGCATTCTCGAAATTTGCAGGTTCTCAAATCAGCCCGTCGCAAACAGAGTTATTGACATTATGTGGGATGTCGCCGACGAGATAAGGCGCAAGGGCTACTACATGTCCCCTAAAGCCGCCGTTTGTCTCGCTAATGCCATTCAGGAAAGAGAACAGTTGCGCTCCGAAAATGTCGCTCTCAAAAAGTACATTCAGGATAATTCTTCCTTCACCCTGCTCGGACAGGCCATTACTCCCATTAAAGGCACTCTGTCTTTCGGCGAAGGCGCGAAAATCCTCTCTCAGAACGGCATCAAAACTGGCCAGAACAGACTCATCAAGTTAGGCAGAGAGGTACGTGTTCTTGCAAGGCGCAAAGGAAGACAGTACAACCAGCCCACTCAATGGGCTATCGATAAAGGACTCTGCGTTATGGTCGTCAATGTCGGTTCAAAAGGCACTCCTTACCTCACTATGAAAGGTATGCAGTTCTTCGCCGACATCCTCGCTAAAGAACAGTTACCGTTAATCGCCCTCATTGAACGGGGTGATGCCATGCATGAGTGAGACTATCGGCGAAAGACTGCGAAGACTTAGGAAAAAATCTGGTCTCACTCAGCCTGAACTAGCAGATTTAGTTGGCGTGCATGAAACAACTATTAGACGTTGGGAAAATGAAGGAGACAACCCCTCAATAGTATACGTTTCAAAACTCGCTAAGGCTCTCGGCGTTAGTGAGGCCGATTTGCTCAATGACTCTCCTGACATTTCGGGGAAGTGGCTTTTATCCATTACCGTTAGGCAGGAACTTAAAGAGGAGGTGATCGACTTGAGCAAACCTATTCCTGAAATCAGCACCATCATTACTGCTAATACGGGCGCGTATATCGCTTTGGGCGGTAGC
Organism: Synergistaceae bacterium; assembly: GCA_017448375.1. Lineage (GTDB taxonomy): Bacteria > Synergistota > Synergistia > Synergistales > Aminobacteriaceae > JAFUXM01. The sequence goes on from JAFSLR010000368.1 coordinate 7,132, forward strand.
TATGAACACTTCCTCGATGACACGCTCTTCAAGGGCTTGATTGCTCAGCTCAAGAAAATGCGCGACGGCGTTATTCAGCAGGGCAAAGCTAACGGTGCTATCCCTGATGACTCTAAGAAAAGGAGGTGAGACGCTTGGCCATAACCGATGAGCTTCGCTCCAATGTCATAAAGGCTTTGAAGGTTTATCTTGCTCATATCAAAAAACACAAAA
>JAFSLR010000369.1 GCA_017448375.1 Synergistaceae bacterium
GTCATCATAAATTATGAGAATGTCGGATAAATCTATTTTGTAGAAATTAACGGCCTCGCTTACGGAAATTCCGCTTGAGTTCATGAATGTTAAAGGCTTAAGGAGGATAACGTCATTCCATTTCCAGAACTCCCCGTGAAAATTCTGACGGGGCTTTCCGAGATTGTTGTTTACCGCTATGAAGTCAGCGCAAAGCCAGCCCATATTATGACGGGTGAAAGCGTATTCAGTTCCCGGGTTACCTAAGCCGGCTATGAGTCTCATTGCGCTATTTGTCCTCTGATTCTTCTTCCTTAGCTGCTTTGCCTTTTGCTACGACCTCAACATCTGCTGCTACTGTCTCTTCGGCTTCGGGTTCTGCGTCCTCAACTCCGCGTGATGTTACAACGATTGCGACAACCTCTTCGGGGTCAGCGAGTGCCGTAACGTTTTCGGGTAGCTTAAGGTCTGAAACGTGAATAGCGTCGCCGATGTTAAGCCCGGAAACGTCAACCGTAATCACATCAGGTATGCTCATAGGAAGTGTCTCGACTTCAAGCTCATGAATCGACTCAAGAACTCCGCCGTCCTTAATGCCCTGAGAGTCGTCGCGCCCTGTAACTTCAACGGGAATGTTGACCGTAATTTTGCGTCCTCTCACAAGGTGGAGGAAGTCAATATGTAACGGCATGTCGTTTAAGGGGTGTCTCTGAGCCTCGCGGATAATGCAAAGTTCCTCGCGTCCGTCTGGGAGTTTAACGTTGAGGCGTGTTGACTCCCATCTTCCTGCGAGTATCCTCTCAATTTCGCGCATATTTACTTTCCCGATAATGTTCGGGGAAATCTCCGGGCCGTACATTACGCAGGGTACGTAACCTTCGCGGCGTATTCTGCCGTTTTCGCCTTTGCCCGTTTTCTCACGGGACTCCATCACTAACGTTACTATGTCAGCCATGAAAATTTATCTCTCCTTTTTATGTTTGCTGATTGCGCGTGTAATTATAGCACTCGTTTGCGGCTGAACAGCTTAATCACTATCGGCCAAAACACTACAATGTAGAACAGCATTATGCTTTTTGAGGCAAGTTTCCCGGCATGTGGGCCTAAAATCCCCTGCATTACCCCGCCGAGATTCCAAATTATATAGTGAAGCGGAATCATTCCCACAATGCACAGAATTACGCCCTTCACATTAAATCCTGTAGGCTCAAATTTCACGAACCGACTCTCAACGTACCACGCAAGAATGAACGGTGCAAAAGCTCCGGCATCGCCCCACGAATCAATCTGCATTTTCACGGGGTCAACGATTAATTTCCCGTCAGCATTATAATCCATCGGGTAAGGCTTGTATGTTATGTAAACCATCGTCAATATTCCCATAAGCGCGAAGATAATCATAACTTTAGCGTCATTCTCCGGGTGCTTGTCGAGATATGCGAATACCTTATGGCCGATATAAACCGACAACACTCCGAGCAATATACCTACAATTACGTCCTGCGGAGTGTGAACGCCGAGATAGTTCCTCGAAAATGCCGTAACGATAATCAGCGCAACACACACAAACCGCACCAGCTTGTTTTTTGTGAAGGCAATTAATCCTCCGTATATCGGTGTGAATGTCATCGTATGCCCGCTTGGAAACGAATAACCGCCCGCTGTCTTTATCGAATCTCCAGCAGGTATTATTCTGGGGTCTCGAACCCAAGGACGATAAATGCACGCTGTAAGTTTCACGAGTGAGTTAATCGTCTGGCTGAGTTTGTACGAAAAGAGAATGAAGAGTCCGCTGCGTTTGTTCAAGCACCAGTATATGAATGCCGGAATGAGAAGTATATCCCTTGTCCCGAAATACGATAATTGCTCAAAGAGCGGAGTCAGCGCGTTGTTCGTAGCGTTACGCCATTCCTGAAGCCAAAGCAAATATTGTATGTCCATATTGAATCCTCCCTAAAGAAAATCCCCCTGCCTTTTTCGACAAGGGGATTCATATTGTACACGGCTGATATTGTTACCTTATTGTTGACTGCTGAACGTAAACTTTTACGACGCTTCCTGTTCTGTTGTTCGGGAGAAGTTCGGTTACTGTGATTACCGCCTGACGTACTGCGTAAGCTCCTCCGGCGTTCGGGTGTGCGTCAATGTTGAACCTGATGAAACGTTCCTGCGCTCCTGTGTCTGTTCCTGTTGAGTCTGAACCGATTTTGCACCAGTCGGAATCGCTTTCAACTTTCCAGTCTGAGTTGCAGAGAAGTCTAAAGGCTGCTTCCTGTGCGCCTGCATTGGTGTTGAAATTCGTCTGGCTCACGTAAACATGAGCGGGAGCAGGGGCGCAAATGTCAGCGGCATTCGTTACGTCAATCGTCTGCGCTCTTCCGTTGTTGAGATTCCTGTCTCCTCTGTTGCTGCCCCACGGCCTGTAGCAGTATCCCGCGCCGAACGCGAAACGCTCGCCCACTGTCGGATTGGCGATGAGTTTCACTCTGTCCCGGTTCTGCCAGAAATCTTTCTTGACTTCCCATATCCATTCGGTCGTGAACTCGATTCTGGTTGTTGACGCGCTGTCAAGATTAAGTTTTATCCAGTAGTCCTTGTCTCCGAAAATGTTGTAGTAATGCTTCTGCTCGTTGCCGTTCGCTTCTTTTGTGAAATACGCAGTGAACTTCGCGTTTGATAAGCCGCACTCATTCTGAATGCGCCAGTTCTGTGTCGTGTAAGTTATGCTGTTGGAGTGCGATGCGCTTTGTGAGATCTTCGCGTTAAAGCTAAATTCGGCTGATTCCCCGGTTACTTTGCCTCCGAAGCCTACTTCAGTGCTTATGCTCCAGCTGTCGGACTTTGTAACGGTCTGCTTCTCAGGAACTGAATCGCCGGGAATGTTATAGATAAGCTGTACTTTGTTCGGGTCATTGTCTGCGCCCTCAATGTATGCCTGATTGATTAAGTAGTCTGTGAAGCCCGCGTAATAGTCCGTGTAGAATGCCGGGTCGCCGTCCGTGTAATTCCTCTGCGGATTCGTCTCCTGTGTGTGAGGCATGCTTGAAAGTGTTGCCTGTACAAGATAGAAGTCTGAGCCGGTAGCAAACGAATGGCACGAATAAACATGATATATGCCCTTTGTCTCTCGTGTTATCGTCCTGTTGTAAAGTCCGCTGTTGTAGTCTCCGAACGGGGCGAATGTCTTTGTGTAGTTGAACGGTATGGTTTTGTGATGAGCCGCCGCAAGTGCTGTAAGCTCGTCAGCCGCCGCAGCCGCTTTCAGTGCCGCAATAGCTTCTGAGGCCGCAAGCTCTGAGTCGATACCGTTCCCGCACCAATGGAAGAAATCCATCAGCCTCTTGACGTTGTAATCTCTCACAATTTTTCGTACATCCTCTGATGTCGTGCCTGTGTAGGGGTACTCTGTGTAATCCGCATCGCCTGAGGCAACATCGTCAACGTCAGCTGTAACGTCTGAGGAAATCACAGAGCCTTCACCGTTCTTATATGTGAAAGAATCCCACTGCGGCATTTGGTACGCGAATGTATGAAGCTGGCCTTTGTCATCAGAAGCCATTGCAAGCGCGAAAATATCTAAGCCTTCAGCATGGCCGCCGACCTTAACATCAAAAGATACTCCGAGAGCTTTATACAGCTTGTTGACGTTCTCCGCTTTCGGTGAAAGAAGAGCTATTACTTCTCCCCTTGTGAAAGCCGCCCTAAGATCATTCGAGAGGAGCGCAACTGCTTTGTCAGATGATACTGCCTGAGGCGTTACGTCAGTATACACATCGCCGTTTGCTGAGAACTCCGCAACGTGAAGACCCCTTGCGTTAATCTTTGCTAATGTGCCGTCCTTGTCGAGCGACTCGAACATCTCCACCAATGCCGCGACATCTTTGTAGAGTTCCGCAACATCATCATCAGTTAATACTGCTTCTGCCTGATATTCCTTCTTGATGTTCTCTTCCCCGTCAGTACGTTCTGCGCCGTTGTTGCCGTTTGTGCCGCCGGGGATCTGAACGTCTCCTCCTCCGCTTCCTCCGCAGCCGCCCGAAGCAATAACCGCGAAAATGAGTCCGCAAATCATAAGCCACGTACAAAATCTTTTGTGTTTCATGATAAATCGTTCCTTTCATGTAGAAATTGATACGTAAATTTTACACTGTTGAAACGTCGTAATCAACTCTCACTCCGTCAATTTTTTGAAGGAATAATATTTTTCCGAACGTATTGTATTTCGTCCTCAAGGCTTTTTATTTCACCGTCAATCACCGCAAGTTTTATCAGAGCTAAAGCCTCGCCGATTTCTTTTCCCTTCAAGCCCAACTTCTGAAGGTCTTTGCCTGTCATGTGTCCTTTGTACCCTATCCATAATTCGAGGTACTCAACAACAAGCCTCCTTGCCTCACGGGTCTTCAAGCACGTAAGCCAGTAAACCAGCGGTACAGCTCCGTAATCCTTGAAGAACAAATAAGCCTCAGAGTTCTTTACGGTCTTGTGTCCGGCGCAGAATTTCTCAACGTTCGGCCACTGTGTGAAACATTTCATGAGGTTCTCGCGCTCGTTGGGGTTAAGGTTCATTCTGTCCATCGCCGAGAATCTCACTTCAGGCTTTGAGTCCGTGAAGACAACCGCCATTTTCACGAGCCATTCCATACCCTTGAAGTTAATCCCGTGAACTGACATCTGATTCATGAAATGCTCAAGTATTCTGAGACGGTGATAAACTGCCGGGCTTACGTGCATTCCCGTGAATAATGCGTTCCACACTCCAAGCTCATTCATACGCATTACGATTTTGCGGAAACATGACTCCTTTGCGTTGAGTTCGAGTTCGGCGCGTATTCTTGTTGTTGAAAGTAGATCGAGAAGTCCGCCCTTAACCGCACTCTTCAGCAGCCGCATTGTATTGCCCTCAAATTTCATGTTGAGACGCTGTTCGAGTCTTATTCCGCGTAAAACTCTCGAAGGGTCCTCAACAAAGCTAAGGTTGTGGAGAATCTTCAGCAGTTTGTCCTTAAGGTCAGCGCGTCCGCCGTAATTGTCCGTCAATGTCCCCCAGTCATCATCGCTCAGTGATATAGACATAGCGTTTACGGTGAAATCTCTCCGGCTCAAATCTTGCTTCAAGGAGCTGTTCTGTACGGTTGGAGTCGCCGCTGCGTACTCGTAAAATTCCCGTCTCGCTGTCGCAACGTCAACCTTCTCGCCGTCAGGGAATGTTATTGTCCCTGTCTTGTAGCGTCCGTGAAGTGTGGCCTTGCAGCCGGGTTCGTCCCACGACATAACGAGCTTCTCCGCGTCCCCTTCAACCGAAATATCAATATCAGTGTTCGAGACTCCCATGAGAATATCGCGTACAGTTCCGCCGACAAGGTAAGCCTTCATGCCTAAATCGTGAGCCTTTGCGCCGACTCTCCGTAACAATGAAAGAGTCTTGAGGCTGAATGAGTCCTCCATGAGATGAGAAACGTTTTCGACCCACAGGAAGCCCGTTGAGTCGCGTGATTTCTCGTCGCCCGCAAACTGCCCTGAATGGTATAACGCTTTGAGGAGTCCTGCGCGTGAGATTGTCCCGGCAATTTTTCCGTTTTTGTCGAGTACCGGCATTTTCTCGAAGCCGTAAGTCGCCATCATTCTGTGAGCCTCGTCGATTGACGCTTCCGCTGAAAGGCTGATTACTCCCCGCGTCATGAAGTCGGAAATGTTTGCGCGGTCTAGGCCGTGAATGTGTGCTTTGTCGAGGTCTTTGCGGGTCATAATTCCTTCGACTTCGCCGTTCTCATTTATCACCGGAAGGGACTTAACCCCGAAACGCAGCATTGTGCGGTAACCTTCATCAACCTTTGCTTCAGGGCCGACTGCTATAACGGGTGATGTCATTATGTCCGAGACTTTAACCATTGGGGTAATCGCTGATGAGAGTCTGTGCTCAATTTCGGCGAGCAAGGTTTGTGCGTCAGTGCTTTCGATTGTCGCGCTTCCTGCCTGATAATGTCCGCTTCCCCCGTAAGGTGCAAGGAACTCTTTAACGTTGAGGACTCCTTCAACGCTTCGGGCGATGATGTTGGTCTTTTTGCCTCCGTTATGAACGACAGCGATTGTTACGTGGGAGTCGCAATACTCTTTGAGCCTGTTGACGAAGACGGAGAGTCCCTGAACGTAATTTTCGGTTTCAGCCCAAGTCAAGCAGACTTTTGCACCGTTAATGTATTTCTCGCGTATGTTTTCTGCGAGGCTGTCGAGTAACCGTTTGTCCTCCGACGACATTCCCGACTCAACCTGTGCCAATACGCCGGA
>JAFSLR010000370.1 GCA_017448375.1 Synergistaceae bacterium
AGAACAATACAATCTGGGTGTCGAGTACGATAATGGTGAGGGAGTGAGGCAGGAAAAAGCAGAAGCCGCGTATTGGTATCGTAAAGCCGCTGATCAGGGTTATGCTTCAGCACAATATAATCTGGGGGCTATGTACTACAACGGCGAGGGAGTTAGACAGGATAAATCAGAAGGCATAAGTTGGATACGCAAAGCTGCCCGGCAGGGATTTGAGCTTGCACAATCAGCACTGCTTCAGCTCGGCGAAACATGGTAACCCCTCAATAACCCGCAAAACCAGCAATCCCCCTGTATGTCTCACACACATATGGGGGGATAATTTTATCTCATCACACACAAAGGAGACAACGCAATGAAATTCACGAAAATGCACGGCTGCGGAAATGATTACTTCTATAAATCACGCCTGAAACATTCAAATCCCCGTCAAGCATTACGATATTAGCGGCTCTACCCGTCTCAATTCTCCCGTAAACACCATCAAGCCCGATAGCCTTCACAGGATTAACGCACGCACACTTCACGGCATCTTCAAGCGGTATTCCCATTTCCGTAACAGTGAGCCTCATGCATTCCATGAGATTCGTTACGCTCCCTGCAAGCGTCATTCCGTCCTCAAGAGTCGCCCTTCTTCCATGCTTGATTACTTTCTGGCCTCCGAGAGTGTATTCACCGTCAGGCATTCCGGCAGCCTCAAGAGAGTCGCTGATGAATATCACCCTGTCAGCCCCGAAAAGTTTCATCGTCATTCGCACAACAGCGGGGTGAATGTGTACTCCGTCGCATATAAGCTCAGCCATTGCGCCCGACTCCAACGCCGCCACAATCGGACCGGGATTCCTGTGATTGATACCGTTCATCGCGTTGTATAGGTGCGTAACGTGCGATGCTCCGGCCTCAAACGCAATTTTCGCCGTATCGTAATCACATGCTGTGTGGGCGATTGAGATTTTTGCGAGTGATTTTGCGTCCTCAATGAATGAGATTGCACCGTCAGTTTCAGGCGCAACAGTCGCAACACGTATCAGCCCCCCTGATTCGCCCTGAAGCCTACGTAACATTTCAACATCAGGCGGAACAATATACGCTGGGTTCTGCGCACCTTTTTTTTGACGGGAGATGAACGGCCCTTCAAGATTTATCCCGATGAGTGCGGAATTTTCTCGGCTGAAAGATTTTGCGGCTCTCATTATCCGTGTCAAATCATTTTCGGGAAGCGTCATTGTTGCCGGGCAAATCGTAGTGATTCCGTTCATAGCTTCGTACTCTGCGATTGCCGTAAACGCCTCGTGAGTTCCCTCGCAGAAGTCATGACCCATGCACCCGTGAAAATGTATGTCAGTCAGTCCGGGTATCACATAGAGTCCTTCAGCGTTAATCCTAATTGCGTTTTCGGGAATGTCATTCGTTATTCGTCCGTTTGAAATTGCTATTGTACCTGTGTGAAATTTATTGTCCGGCCTGAATATTATTCCGTTGTCAATTATTATATTTTTCATATTAATATGGCCTCCGTCAAAAAAAATCCGCCCCCCGAAAATCTCAGAGAGCGGAAATTTTCATTAACTCTTACTTGCTGACCTCAATTAGTTTCTTCATCGCGTCAAATACAAACTGTACCCGCGTCCCAACAACTACTTGCACATTCGTTGTCGTTAGTCTCGTCAAGCCAGGAACACCAGATGACTTTATCTTCTTCTCGTCTACCTGTGAGCCGTCCTTAACGTTTACCCTTATTCTTGTCGCGCAGTAATCGTAATCCTTCAGGTTCTCAGCTCCACCAAGTCCCTCAAGAACTATCGCGGCCATGTGCGTATAATCACCTTTAACGTTCTTTACGGGTTCGTCAGCAGCCGGAGGTATCATTGCGTCGTCATCATCTTCTTCACGGCCCGGCGTTTTGAGGTTGAATGTTCTTATCGCCCACGTGAAGACAACGTAATATATCACCGCAACAACTATCCCAATCGGGATAATGAGCCACGGATTTTCAGCCATAGGTGCTTTGAAGCTCAATATCCAGTCAACCATACCAGCACTGAAATTAAATCCGCACCTCACTGGCAAATAAGCGCAGACTGTCATACATATTCCCGTCAAAACTGCGTGAGTCAAATACAGTCCCGGCGCAAGGAACATGAACGAGAACTCTAAAGGCTCAGTGATTCCCGTGAAGAATGCCGCGAATGCTCCAGCAAGCAATAAGCTCTTTGCTACGTTTTTGCGATCCGGCCTCGCTTCCTTGTACATCGCATAAGCTCCCGCAACAAGCCCGAACATCATTACAGGGAAGAATCCCGTCATGTACATTCCTGTTACTCCGAGAGTTCCTTTGCCTGACCAGAAATTACCCAAGTCATTTATGCCGATAGTGTCGAACCAGAATACAGCGTTCAAAGCGTGGTGAAGCCCCAACGGTATCAACGCCCTGTTGAACATTCCGTATATGCCCGCTCCTAAAGGCCCTAATTCAGATATTGATACTCCGAACTTCTCAAGTGCCCCGTAAACCACTGGCCACACATAATACAGTACCGCAGCTGTTATCGCCGACACAAACGCCGTAACGATTGCAACACATCTCTTGCCGCTGAAGAATGCGAGCCATTCGGGCGGATTAGCTTCCTTGAACCTGTTGAAACACCCTGCACCTATGAGTCCCGAAAGTATACCGATAAAAGCATTCTCGATTTTACCGAAAGCAGCAGGAACTTGCGACACATCAACATGACTGTACATCGCAACAGCGTCTTTTGAGAGAAGAGTCGTAATCATCAGCCATGAAACTAACCCTGCAAGTGCCGGAGTACCGTCCTGTTCGTCAGCCATTCCGACCGCTGTACCGATTGCGAATAGAAGCGGTATCTTGTCGATTATCGCGCTTGCTGCCTTTATGCAGAATGCGGCTATGAGACTGTTAGACCCCCAGCCCG
>JAFSLR010000371.1 GCA_017448375.1 Synergistaceae bacterium
AAAGGCACATTATCAGCAATGTTAAACGCTTTCTTCGGGAAGAGCCTCAAATACAGATTCCGCGCAAGCTATTTCCCGTTCACAGAGCCTTCAATGGAACTCGATATGGAGTGCGTCGAATGCTCCGGCCATGATGAACACTGCCGCGTCTGTCATGGTACGGGCTGGCTTGAAGTCGCAGGAATGGGAATGGTTCACCCGAATGTAATACGCGCAGGCAAGATTGACCCCGACGAATATAACGGCTTCGCTTTCGGAATCGGTCTCGACAGAATGGCTATGCTGAAATATGGTATAGGAGACTTGCGTTTGTTGTTTGACGGGAATATTTCATACTTCATGTCAGGATTCGGGGGTGCGGAAAAATGTTAATCTCATGGGAATTGCTGAAGAATTTTATTGACATTGAGCCGGATAATCTCACGCCTGAAGATGTAGCAGAACGACTCACTTTCTCAGGCTCTGAAGTCGAAGGCATTACTTACACCGCCGGAAAAATTAAGGGAGTCGTTGCCGCGAAAATTAACACTCTCGAAACTCACCCGAAAGACCCGAAATATTCAATCGCTCACCTTGACACAGGCACAGGGATTCACGTCTGCATTACAAGCGCGCACAACATGAAAGCCGGAGATATGGTCTTCTATGCGGGCGAAGGTGCAGTACTTCCTGACGGTACGGAGTTGGGCACAAGAGATTTTCACGGCGTTATGAGCTATGGAATGATGCTCAGTGCCGAAGAGCTTGGGCTTCATGATGTCGATGATCCTTCAGGGCTTCTGATACTCCCTAATGACGCGAGGCCGGGCGATAATGCAGAGAGTCTCTATCATCTCGGCGATGTTATTCTTGACGTATCTATAACGCCTAATCGGGGCGACTTGTTGAGCCTTCTCGGAATGGCGCGCGAAATCAAAGGCTTATACCCTAAATCAACGCTCAAGACTCCAGAATGGTTACGCCCGCTGAAACAGGATAAATCATGGCCGGAAGAGTTCGGGAATATCTCATTGCCCGATAAAGGCTGTTACGCTTACAGGCTCGGACTCGCAACAGGCGCAAAGATTGCCGACTCGCCTTTAACCGCAAAAATTGACTTGGCACATCTCGGAATGAGACCCATAAACAACGCCGTAGATGTTACGAACTATATAATGTTGATGTTAGGACAGCCCCTTCACGCTTTCGACCTCAACACTTTACCCGCAAGAGAAATCACCGTTAGGGCAGCCCATGAAGGCGAACACATGTTGACGCTTGACGGTAAAGACCGCGCATTGACCGAACGAGATATGCTCATCACATCAGGCGGTGAAGCTATAGCACTTGCTGGGGTAATGGGCGGAGAACAGACAGGGATTAACCCCGACACAACAACAATCGTAATCGAAAGCGCAAGTTTCTCCCCCGTTAGAGTCGGACATACTTCGCGGCGTTTGGGAATAAACTCGGAGGCTGCGTTCAGATTTTCGCGGACTGTTGACCCTGCTTTGAGCAAATCCGCTCTCATGGCCGCTACAACTCTTATGCGCGACTGGTGCGGGGCTTCTGTCGATTACAGGCCGTTATCCGCCGAGAATGAGATTCACGAGCCCAAGCCCGTAACATTAACACGCAAAAAGTTATCCGTTTACCTCTCGTGGGACAACATGAACGAGGCCGCAAAAATTCTTGACGGTTTCGGGATTTCACAGCTCAAAGACAACGGAGACTCGCGCGTTTTCATGCCCCCGTCATCACGCCCCGACATAACGATTGAGGAAGATTTGATTGAGGAAATTGGGAGATTCAGAGGCTACAATGATACCGAAGAGAAACTCCCCGGCGAAATGCCCAGACGCGCCGACATAGGTAACTCAATGAGGCTCGCGGGATTCGTCCGCAATACTCTTATCCCTAGAGGGTACACTGAGGTTTTGACTTACAGCTTCCTTCCCGAAGATTTCCCCGAAAAGTTACGGCTCAATCCCGATGACGTTCGCGCAAAGCCTCTAACCCTCGCTAACCCTATAAGCCGCGACCAAATGGCCATGCGTACAACGTTATTGCCGGGATTATTGGCGGGACTCAGGGTCAGCATCGCTTCAGGGTGGCGCGAAACTGTGAGGATTTTCGAGCAAGGAAGAGTCTTCCTCAGAGACGGAGACTCACACACTGAACCCGAACACGTTGCCGGACTCATCTTCAACGGACTCGATACGCGGTCGCCTTCGGGGAATCGAAATGATGACTTCTACAGCATGAAGGCCGATATTGAGTCGCTGGTTACTGCGCGGGGATTCAAGGCTGAATTTGCGTCCGGCCATGAAAACTTCATGCACGCAGGACAGACGGCGGAAATTTTTGCTGACGGAGTCAAGATAGGTTACGCAGGAAGATTGAAGCCGGCGATTGAACAGGAGCTTGATGTTTCGGGAGTCTACGTTTTCGAGATTGATGTTACGGGGCTGACTGAGGCAAGAAAGCCCGCGTTCACCCCTGCGAGTTCATTCCCTGCGTCATTCAGGGATATATCGCTTCTTGTTGCCGACACTAAGAGCAATGATGACGTGATGAAGGATATTCGCGAGTGCGTGAAGGATTCGGGGAGTGAGATTACGCTTGAGAGCCTGAGACTGTTTGACATTTACGCAGGGAAGGGAATCCCTGAAGGTTTCAGGAGTCTTGCGTATACTATGAGCTATCGTTCTCACGAAAAGACTCTTACGGTTGACGAAGTAGAAGCGTTGCACAACGGTGTACGTGAATCACTGAAACGCAAAGGCTACATAATCCGCTAGAAATTATTGCAGTCTGAAATTATCACCCCTCTGTTACAATTAGCGGAGAGGTGATTTTTTTATGGCTGCGAATCTGAATGACGCGGAATATTTTGCTGACACCATAATGAGCCGCGTTGAACAATTACTTAATGAACGCAATATTTTACGCCGCGAGCTTGCAAGGAAGTCTGACGGAACATTGGAGCATGACAAAGCATTTGTGCGTGCGTTTCAGAATAGTGTTGCGGATAACTCTTCAGCCTCAGAGAAAATAGCGAGGCTTGAACATATGCTGCTGATAAGGTGATGAGGCTATGAGGACTTCAAGAGATGTATTTCTCACAATAGGCAAAGGAAGCTACACTATACACACTCCGCTTGAGAATGAAGAAATTGACAGGATTAAAGCTCTAATTGATGAGGCTTGCGGGGAAATCGTAAAGGGCGCAAAGCAGGAAGATATGTTAATGCTTACGTGCTTGAAACTGGCATACAGTCTTGACGCTGTGAATGAAAAGCTCAGGAAGATTCTTGAGAGGATTGACGGAGAAAATTAAGGAGGATAAATTCATGACACAAATAATTTTCGGATTAATCATCATTGCCGGAATATATTTCGCGCTCAAATTCATTCACCGTGAAAGGCATTGCGACCACAACTGCCACGAATGCCGACACCCCTGCCGAACAAGAACGTGATATTATTTGCGGGTTAAATTTGCGAAGGGAGATAGATTTTCATGAAAGTAATATTGAAACAGGACGTATCAAAACTCGGCAAAGCTGGCTCACTCGTTGACGTAAGCGACGGACACGCCCGCAATTTTCTCATTCCGAAAGGACTCGCAATCGAAGCTACCCCCGGAAAGCTCAACGAATGGAAAAACGAACAGGCCAGACTCAAAGCCAAAGATGACAAAAACCGCGCCGAAGCCCTCGAACTTCAAAAGCGACTTCAGGGAAAAGCCGTAACAGTCGAAGGCAAAGCAGGCGAAAACGGAAAACTTTTCGGGAGCATTACAGCCGCACAAGTTTCGGAAGCCCTCGAAGAACAGCACGGACTCAAAAATTTCGACAAACGCAACATCAAACTTGACGACACAATAAAGCAGCCCGGTAATTTCCCCGTATCACTCAAACTTTACCCCGGAATCCAGGCTGATATGACATTGACCGTGAAAGTTTCATGACTCTGGATTATTCCTCACTCCCTAACAGCCCTGAAGCTGAACGTTCCGTTTTAGGCGCGTGCATTATCTCTCAGGAAGCACTCGGAACAGCTATAGAGCTTCTCAGGCCGGACGATTTCTATAACGTCTCTTACAGGACAATGTTTGAGATACTCTCTTCAATGTACCTTTCTGACAAGACAGTAGATATGATAACGCTATCTGAGGAGCTTAAAGCGAGGGAGCTTTTTGAGAGTCTCGGCGGTCAAATGTTCATCGGCGGTTTAATGTCCTCCGTAACAACAACTGCTAACATCATCACACACTCTGAAATTGTCAGGGATTACGCGGTAAGAAGGAAGTTAATTGAGGCCGGAGACAGAATAATATCCCTCTCAAACCGCACGGATAATGAAACAAAGAATATCATTGAGGAAGCAGAGAGACTCATATTTGAGGCAGCGCAGAACAGGAGCTCAAAAGATTTCCGGCATGTTCGGGAAATAATCGGGCCTGTTTTCGTTGGGGTTGAAGAGAGATATAAAGAGAATGATAACCGCGTTGCAGGGTATCCTACGGGTTTCCCGGACCTTGACTCTTACATGGGTGGATTACAGCCCGGAAGCCTCACGATAATTGCGGCGCGTCCCTCAATGGGGAAGACTGCGTTTGCCGTGAACATTGCGCAGTTCGGGGGTGGAAGCTCAAATCATCCCGTCTTAATCTTCAGCCTTGAAATGCCCGCTGAACAGTTAGTTATGCGTATGCTTTCGGCTGAATCAGGTGTAAATCTCTCAGTCTTAGGCGCAGGGACATTCAACACAGACACCTTCGAAGCAGTAAGGAGAGCGTGCGATGTTTTAGCGAAACGAAATATCTTCATCAATGACGACTCCGGCTTAACGGCAATGGATTTCCGTACAAGGTGCAGACGTTTCAAGACAAGACACCCCGATCTTGCGCTAGTGATTGTTGACTATTTGCAGCTCATGAGTTCGGGCGAAGGACGCACAGAAGGCAGGCAGCAAGAAGTATCAGACATTTCTCGAATGCTCAAGAACGCCGCAAGAGAGCTTGAATGTCCGGTGATAGCGTTGTCTCAGCTGTCGAGGGCTGTTGAGGCGAGGACAGAGAAGAAACCTCAGCTTTCGGATTTGAGGGACTCGGGTGCGATTGAGCAGGATGCGGATTTGGTGCTGTTGATGTTCAGGCAGGATTATTACGGCGAAAATGAGAATAACGACTTGCAGGACAGCGAAGCAGATATACGGGTCGCAAAGAACCGAAACGGCAGGACAGGAGTCTTCAAGCTGATATTCAAGCGTGAGTTCACACGATTCTTGAGTCACGGTGAGGATGTGCCCGGAATGTAATCAGAAAACAGCGGCTAGAGAAGTCAATCACTAACCGCTGATGTTTTCTTTCTTCATAAGAAGTGAAATTTTTCGTGGAGCAAATCACAAGGGAGTCAAGTTTCAAACTCTCAGAATTTACTTCACAGCCTGAAATCCCTTCTCCAAGTCCGCAATAATATCATCAATATGTTCCGT
>JAFSLR010000372.1 GCA_017448375.1 Synergistaceae bacterium
ACCACGCAACAGTCAGAAAACACATTAAACACAAGTAACGCAGGCTGCCTCATGTTGTGAAAGCAACCTGCTGTGAAATTAGTACGCTTTTCGCTGACGTGCGTTCGATGCAAAGTCTTCGTGGCAGAAGATGTCGCTTCTAGCGGCAAAATAGTCAAATTGCGCGTAGTAGTTGAATTTGCATGTATATGTTGGCTTACCATGGCGGTTTTTTAGGCATACGAGGTCAACTTCACGGGGAAGTTGTGATTTAGCCAGCCGAACCGCTTCACGCTTTGCCTTCAATCCCTTCTCCTTGTCAAAAACTTCATCATTATTCATGACACTCAACTGAAGCCCCCATATCACATCGGCAGTGTACTCAATGCCGCCTGATTCCTTGAAACTCTCGAAATCGACAGGAGTTAAGTAATTAGAACGGTTCAATGAACTAATGAGGAGAAGGACTAAATCATGTTCAACCTGCAACTTCTTAAAAGCCCGCAAGTGATCATCAATAACATCTTTAGTATTGTGAGCGGCATTAATAGGTCTGATTATCTGGAGATAATCAACAATAACAACGGGCAGCACATCATGCTCCTTAATGTAATTATCGACACAATCAATGATGGTACGGATTGTAGTATCAAAGCCGCATTGATAGATTACAATGTTTCGTCCGAAACTTTTGTATTTCTCTATAGCCTGCAAAACGGCAGGAGTTCTTACGCCCTCGCGTATTCTCATAGCAGTAACCGCTGTAGATATGTCAGATTTTGCAGTCAAACGCGATAAACCTTTCGTTATCAGTTCAAATTTCGACTGCTCAAGGGAGAAGTATAGTACATGTTCACCCGCAACGGCGAGCTGGTCAGCGAGTTGGCACGCGAACGTAGTCTTGCCCAATGAACTTATCGCGCCGAGTACATACAATCCGGGATATAAATTAGTCTGTTCGTCAAGATTAGCAAACCCCGTTTTTCTGTCTTTGTATTTTGCAAATCTGTTTGTATCGTTTTCAAGAGAATCATTGAGATATTGAGTAATATCTTCTCCATTTGTCTCAGCAAGCGGTAAATCTTCAGAAGCAGTACACTCAACAGCCTTTGATGGTACATCAGCGGCGTAATGAGGATCGTAGGTGCTTGTTAAACCGTCTAATGCTTGCCGTAATGTACGGTTTCTGTATTCTTGGTTATTCCATTTATCACGCATGAGGCCAGATTTAGCAAATAAAGCGCATGTTTTGTCCACATTGCGATTAGTCCAGAATAACAAGTACGAGAGTAACGCCAAATCTGCCTCGCTATGACTAGGATAGCCGCTAATGTCTCCGTTAAAGAGTTTCTTAATCTTATCGCCGTTATTGCTGCGGAACATTTTATCGAGGAGTACTTGTTCTTCGGCTATTTCTCTCTGAATAATGCTGTATGGATTCTCAAACGGAATTGTTCTTGACGGTTGTAGCGTTGTCTGTGATTGTGTTTGCGGCTTAGGGAAATATTGATTGTGTATTGCCTTGTAAGCCTCAGTTCGTTGTTCGATGGTTGAGTATTCTCTGAATACCTTTCCAGTGTAAGTGAAGAACCTTCTGTGATTGTACATTTCAAGAGTATAAATCTCAGCAACTTTTGTTCTGTTACCTATGTCGTCTGTATTCGTGTAACATAGTATATGAAGCCCCGTACCGCTTGGGCTGTACTCAGTGTAGCTGTTCATAGATTGTACGATTTCTTCTGCGAACGGTTCAAGCGAGCCGTCTGCACGCACAACGTGGTCTAAATCTATTCCTGAGAGTCCAAAGTTATCAGAGGCTTTGAGGCCGAATTGTATTCCAATGCCGTCTAAGTTGTACGTACGTTGAGCGTCTAGTGCCTCTTGGTAGGTTGCCCATGTTGAGGGGTCATTCGACTTCGCGCCGTACCTTGACTTCGGATTTATCGGCTGCTTGTTTTTATGACAGACCCAAATCGCGGAACTTGTAATTTCTGCTGGTAGTGGCGATGTTTGAGCGTTCAACGGTAAAAACTCCTTTCGCGCCAATACGGCGTATTGTTGATGACCACACTGGCAGTAGCTGCCCCTAGTGTGTTTAATATTATTGAACAAGTGGGGGCGGGACTACAGACCGCCCCCGCTACTATAAGGCTTATATAGCTTATAAGGCTTATCCACGAAACTGCAACATGCGCTGAAGCGTTATGAGTAGTAGCACGAGGCGCGATTTTTCACTCGCGCAAATCCCCTAGATATTGCACCCAACACCCCCGCTTATTGCACGTAATGCCCCTGTAGGTTGCACGTAAAGCCCCCAGATATTGCACGCCCTAAACCTTAATCGTAACTTTTGCCCTCGTCCGGCCTTCTTTGTCTTCCGCATATGAAGTGATGAAACCGGTACTAATCCATGCGTCAAGAAGAGTGAGGATATTCTTACGCACCTTCTCTTTCTTTTTAGCCAAAGCTTTTGGAGTAGCGGCATGAATTCTGAGATAGTCATAAACAGTCGAGTATCTGATGGTCGGACTAAGATTGCTTTTTGAGTTCTTGATGCTCAAAATTCGCATTAACAGGTACTCTTTAAGTTCGATGTTTTCACATGTATTTTTTATGGGAACTTTGAGCGTTTTTATATCAACAGAGCCGACTTGATTTTTTATGTCCGCGTAATCGAAAAGGGGCGGTTTTCTGAGAATATGAATACAGTCAAGAACTTCATTGCCATTGATGCGGACACCTTCAATACGTTCAGAGGGCAGAAGGCTTGATTTATATTTGAGTTTTTCGTAGCCGAATTTTTGGGCTTCTTCTGAGTTATCAATAGAAATTTCAGTATTTCTCATTTTATCAATACTTCTGAGTATAGCTTTTCTTATTTCAGGGCCTATTTCTCTGCTCTCGTTAGTATTGCCTGAAAGTAACTGAAATATAATTCTTGGAGTGAGAAACTCATTAAAGTTTTTCCCTTCTTGGTGTCCAGCGACCCATAGAGTAGCGACAGCATTGTGAACAGCTTTATCGAAAGGAGTGAGGCGGTCTTCGCGTTCAATTTTGACACCGTTTTTACTGAGTTCCTTAAAGTCGATAGCAAAGAGAACTTGTATATTCTTTCTTTGAGCCTCTCGTCTGCTGACGTTGATAGCTCCGAGGGTTTCGTATAGCCCTTCGTTCTGAGTAGCGTCAAAAGCAATCCCTTCGACTTTAGTAGTACCGAACATATAATTGCTAGCTCTTTTTGTAATGGCGTAAATTTGTCTCATCTCCTACGCGAAAAATTCTTGGTATTCTTTCAGGTAACGGGATATAGCCTCATTGATGACGGCAGTGGTGGAGTATCTTTTACCCGTCTCAAGCTGCTTGTAAGCCGCAACGCTGTGCAGCTTGTTGAGTAGTTCTTCGTCGATGGAGAGACTGAAGAATTTTCTCATCTTCTCACAACCTTTCTTGTGTTATTTACGTGAAGTCTGTTCATGACTCCATATATTTGTTATGGATGTGATTATCAATGACTCTCCCAATGAAATCACGGACTTCTTTTCACTGAATATGTTTCCACTTTCTTATGGATATAACTAATGCGATAGTGATCGCTATTTGCCGGTGAAAACGGTCGCTATCGAGACTGATTGCAGGAGGTGAGATTTTTGGACTGGCAGGAGACGATTTACAGGTGGGAAGAGTACGCCGAGAAACTCTACCCATTGCGGGACGAGGTAGCCCACGTATTCGAGACTAAATGCTTCTACGATGACAACTGGGAGTATCAGGAGCGGCTGTATGAGGCGGATGACGATACAGTGTTCCTTCTGAGGCTCTCAGGAATGCTGAACGAGATATGCGATTTCGTAAAGTCCCATATAGCGGTGCTGTCTCATCGTGTGGAAGTTGACGAGGAAATCCGCGACAACCTTCAACATGCGTTTGAGGCATGGAAGCGCGGGTTATGTCCCCTATTGATGAGGAAAGTCCCGCACTACACGCTGTCGGACAAAAGCGGCTGGGATGGCTTCTGGGAAACTTACGATGAAGTCGCAAAATGCCTTCGCGGTGAACCTATGAGCTACACGGCGACAAGGAGAGCTATTGAGGAATTTGAAGCCTCTCGAAAGAAGCTGAAACTAAGCGCGTAATTATAGCCTGCCCTCTGAGAACTTCAGGGGGCTTGTATTTATGAAAGGAGAAACTCATGAAGAAGTACGATTTATGCGTAAAGAGCGGAACATACACCGACCGCAACGGCAACGAGAAGGTGAACTGGGAGAACATCGGCGTGATGGTAGATGACGGAAGCCCTTATATTCTGCTGAAGCCGTATATGAACTTGGCGGGCTTCCCGCGCGAAGAAGGACGCAATCATTTGCTCGTCTCTGTGTTCGGCAGCGACCAGCGCAACAGCAAGAATACCGACAAGGGCGCAGAGGCACAGACGAGCGAAGAGCCGATACCGTTCTAGTCATGGCTAAATTCAAAGTCGCAATCACACGCACTGAGTCGCAGACTTTCACCGTAGAGGCACACGACAGCGCAGAGGCAGTAGAGAAGATTTCTGACGCATGGAATGAGGGTTGCATAGAACTCGATAATCCCGAACTGTGTGATACGGACTTCTCATTCATCGGGAGGTCTGAGGCATGAACGCTATACCCTGCAAGTTATGCGGCTCAATGCCTATCGTAAAGGTCAGAAACTATAACGTGTGCAACGAGTACCAGAGCGCATATTACGTAACATGCTCATTCTGTGGGAACGAGACTTCACAGGCGTATTCAGTCGATGAGGCAGTAAGCAACTGGAACAAAGAGAATCTCAAGGAGCAGAACTGTGCGTAACGTGGACTATGAATACCTCATAAGCGTTGGAGGCTCACCGCTGAACTGTCTCATTCAGGAACGTGCCTATTCC
>JAFSLR010000373.1 GCA_017448375.1 Synergistaceae bacterium
TGATGATGAAGGAACATTATATGTGTTTCTCGACTGCGCTACGGAGCTTCGGAGCGTCTCAGGTTTCGACACAAATCACCCGTCAAACTCCCTCAACATAGACCATCACGAAGACAACACGAATTATGCGCGCGTGAATTGCGTTGACGGTTCAGCGTCCTCAACGTGCGAGATGTTATACCGAGTCTTCACGGCCGGAGAATGGGACATCACCCCGAAAATCGCTGAGGCAATCTACACCGGAATATTCACGGATACGGGCGGCTTTTCGTTCTCGAACACGTCCAAATCCACACATGTAATCGCCGGAGAATTATTTGACTTGGGCGTTGACCCCGCAGAAATGTCCGACAGAATACGGCAGAATAAAAATCCCGCAGACTTTCAGGTTTGGGCGCGCGCTTTGTCGAGGGTAAAAGTTTTCGGCGATGAAAATATTTTCGCGGTCTCAATGGTTTACGCTGATGATTTCCGTGATTCAGGGGCTGACATGACCGGGACTGAAGGATTATCGCAAATGTTCATGTCGTTACGGGGCGTGAAGTTCGCGGCAATAGCTACGGAATACCCTGACGGGATAATACGATTGAGCATACGTTCGCGTGAAGGTTCGCCTTTCGGGGCTGGGGAATTTGCGCGTGAGTTCGGCGGAGGAGGCCACGAGAAAGCAGCAGGGGGAGTTTTCCCGTATCCATCATGTGAAGTGATGACGAGGCTTGAGGCCGAAATACTCAGGAAGTATCATGAATGCATTAGTCCTCATCAATAAGCCCGTTGATTTCCGCTCATCACAGTGCGTTTCGATTGTCCGCAAAAAGCTCCGTCTCCATAAGGCCGGGCACGCAGGAACGTTAGACAGTACAGCGTCGGGATTGCTCGTAGTGCTTACGGGGAATGCGACTAGATTTGCTGAGTTCGTGATGTCATTGCCGAAAGTCTACAGGGCAGTGATACAGTTCGGGGCTGAAACTAACACATACGATTATTCGGGCGATATTATTTCGGAGAACGGTTACGGTGATTTTGACGGAATAATATTGCCTGAAGCCCTGTATCATTTTTCGGGTTACAGAATGCAGTCTCCTCCGGCAGTTTCGGCGGTAAAGATTGACGGTCAGCCTGCGTACAAATTAGCGCGTTCGGGTCAGGAAGTGGAAATGAAATCGAGACCCGTATTTTTCCGGCGGATAAAAATCCTCAAACCCTACAATCCCGATGACGGGACAATAACGCTTGAAGTACATTGCGGTCGTGGAACGTACATTCGCAGCCTCGCTCATGATTTGGGGAAAATTGCGGGCACAGGTGCTTACGTTAAATCGCTCGTGAGGATTTCAACGGGACTGTTTACGGTTGATGAAGCGAAATCGCCCGATGAAGATATTGTCCCCTTAACGCTAGAACGTCTTGCGGAAAACTTCACGCGGATTTACGTTTCCGAAAAGGACGAACGGAGCTTCACGAACGGATTGAGCATATTGATACGTCAGGCCGTGAAAGTCTCAAGGGGCGTAACAGTGAACGGTTCAATATGCGTTGAGGGAGAAAATTTCTTGGGTTTCGGGAGCTATGCGGGATATGATTACGTGAAGCCTGATGTGATAGTCCCAAAAGATATTCTGCCCGATTATTTGGAGGCGACATGCTGATAACGATTGGGGCGTTTGACGGTTTTCACAAGGGACATTCCGAGCTTCTGAGAATTTGCCGTGAGAATGCATACGGTGATGACTGGGGTGTTGTAACGTTTCACCCTCACCCTTCAGAGTTTTTCGGAAGATTTCACCCGTTGTTTACGCTTGATGAAAAGGAATTAATACGGAGAGTGCTTAAAATCCCGCATATGTTTGTGCTGAAATTTGATGACGGGTTAATGAGAATGTCGCCCGCTGATTTCTGGAAATTACTGCGTGAGAGATTTAATGTTGACGGGCTTGTTGTGGGGAGCGATTTCAGGTTCGGACATGGCCGGGCCGGGAGTGCCAACTCACTGCGTGAAATGGCGATTTCGGACGGTGTGAAGCGTGTTATTGTTGCCGATGTTGTGAGGAAGCCGGAGTATTCAAGCTCTAACATCCGCCGTAATATCACAGCCGGAAATGTTGAAGAGGCGCGCAAGATTCTGGGATACCCGTACTTCATGATGAGCCGTGTAATTCATGGAGACGAACGGGGGCGGACGATGAGTTTCCCGACAGCAAATCTTGAGGCCGACAGCGGTAAAGTATTGCCGTCATACGGGGTGTATTCGACAGCTGTGCTTGTTGACGGTGAATGGCATTGCGGAGCACTCTCAATCGGGAATAATCCGACATTCGGAGATGTTGACGGTACGCGGGCAGAAGTACATATACTGGACTTTAACGGGAATGTTTACGGCGAGAGACTTCTGACTCTGATATTGGGTCGGGTTAGGGATATTCGTACGTTTGATGACAAGTCGGCATTAACGGCTCAAATATCGGAGGACGTAAGCGAATGCCGTAAAATTTATGCTGATGAAATGAGGAAGGGAGAAATAATGAGATTTTCAGAGGCAGTATTAAGGGCGGTAAGAGATGTTAATTGATACACATTGCCATATAAACTCTGAGGAATTGAGGCTTGACGCAAGAGCATTGATTACGCGCGCAAGGGACGAAGGGGTAAAGAAAATGCTCATAGTCGGCTGTGATTACGAGGATTCATGCGAGGCAGCAGCGATGTCTGAGGATTTCTCGCACTTAGGGCTTTATGCGTCAATAGGCATTCACCCTCACGAGTCCAAACGATATGATGAAATCCCGCCTGAGTTCCGTAAAATTTCTGGAATGAAGAGAGTAGTAGCGATAGGTGAGACGGGATTGGATTATCATTACGACCATTCGCCGAAAGACGACCAGAAGAGAATGTTTGAGCTTCATCTGAGATTTGCGGAGGAAGTAAATTTGCCCGTAATCCTTCACATACGCGATGCAATGGATGACGCAATGGAGATATTGACGGTACACAGGGGATTGAAGATGTTGTTTCACTGTTACAGCGGAGGGCTTGAATACCTCAATGAAGTTTTAGGAATGGGCGGTATGTGTTCATTTGGCGGTGCTGTTACGTGGGACACAAAATCGTCCGAAACTCTCCGTGAAGTAGTGCGAAAAATTCCCCTCGAAAACATTTTGTGCGAGACGGACGCGCCGTATATGTCTCCATCGCCTTTAAGGGGACGGCGTAATGAGCCGGCGAATGTGAAGTACGTTTACAGCAGGATAGCGGAAGAGCGCGGAATGAGTTTTGCGGAATTATCGCGGGCAGTAGAGGACAACGCGAAACGATTTTTCGGGTGGGAATAAATGTTTGAGTTCAAAGTTATAGCTGAATGTCCCGTAACAGGAGCGAGAGCCGGAGAATTAATCACCCCTCACGGAATCATACGCACTCCCGTATTCATGCCCGTAGGAACTCTTGCAACCGTAAAAGCGATGTCGCCCCGTGAGCTTGAAGAGATTAACGCTCAAATAATCTTGGGCAACACATATCATCTTTACTTGCGGCCGGGAGCTGAGATTCTGTCGAAAGCTGGAGGACTTCACAGTTTCATGAACTGGGACA
>JAFSLR010000050.1 GCA_017448375.1 Synergistaceae bacterium
CGCATGACTTTTGGCTCACCTTTGTAGACGGTCTCACCCAACGAATTAACCGCCTTCTTCACGATGTAAGGACTCATGAGTCGCCCACCGTTTACGACAGCCGCCATAGCCGTAACGAGCTGCAACGGTGTAACCGCGAGTCCCTGACCTATAGCGATATTTGCGGGAGTAATTCCGCGCCAGTTCTCCGGGTAAGGAAGGATTCCTTTTGCGACTCCGGGAAGCTCTATATCAGTTTCGCGCCCGAATCCCATTGCTTGAAGGCTCTCGTATGTCTTCAGCCTGTCAGAACGCACTCCGATTTGAGCCATTCCGACGTTTGACGACTTTATGAGGAGCTGTGCTGTTGTAACGTTACCCAGAGCGACTCTTGCGTCCGACTCCCTGATGAAGCCGTCAGCAACTTTGAGCTTTGCGGGACAGAAGAACATTTCATCTTTCCTGACCCAATTTCTTTCGAGAGCTATTGCCATATATATTGGCTTGAAGGTTGAGCCGGGCTCATATGCTCTGCTTATTGCGCTGTTTGAAAGGGATTCCATTGTGAGACTTTTGCGGTTTGAGGGGTCATAAGTCGGGTAACTTGCCATTGCAAAAATTTCGCCCGTGTTGGGATTCATGCAGATAGCAACCGCCCATTTTGCGCGCTCATTCTCTGCTGTCCTGAACAAATGCTTTTCAACAACATACTGCATACGGCTGTCAAGCGTGAGGGTTACAACGGGAGTTACGGCTCTTCTTTCGGGTTCATTCTCCATGATTGAGGCGGCCTGACTGTTCTGGCGGCGAACAACAATTTTCTGCCCTGGAGGATTATATAATGTGTTATCCCATTGCTGTTCGATTCCTGCCTGGCCTTTGTTTTCGTTGTTACAGAAACCGAGAACGTGAGACATTAAATTCTGGTTAGTGTACTTCCTGTAAGGCTCTTCAATTTCGATGACTGCCCTAACCTTGCTCATAAGCTCCTTGAATTTTAAGGCTTCACGCTCCGGGATTTTGTGATTCATCCATAAGAATCGGGATTTCCTACCTATTGCCGCAGTGATTCTCATCATAACATCAGGCGAAACTACCTGCGCTAACTCTTCAAGGTCTTTAGAGCCTATCATTGACGGGTCTACTGCGAATGAAGGCAATGTTTCGGAGATTACGAGCGCATTCCCTTTAATGTCCTGAATTATTCCGCGTGTTGAATTTAGAGGAACTTTACGCCAGTATTGACGCTGGGACTGCTGTACGACTCTTGAATCGGGGTAGCAATGACGCGCTGTGAGGGTGCATCCTAATACTGCAAAAATTACCACAAAAATTATCCAAGGATTTCCGGCTCTGTCTTGTTTTGACGGAGACATTATGACTCATTCCTTCTATCTTCCCAAAAGCCACGCAAGACTCGAACGCCAGCCCTGAAACCCTGAAGTCGTATCCTGTTTTGATGCCGTATAAGTGGAAGTCTTCAAGCGTATCGGGAGTGTTTCAGCCCTAACTACTTTCTGCATTCCGAGACTCTCTTTGCAGTATGAATATATTTTTATCGGCGCAACTAATGCTGAGAGTTCCTGACGGAGCTGCACTTCTTCTTCTGAATATTTCTGTATGGACTGGTTTACGGATTCAAGATAATAGGCAAGCCTCGCCGCGTGAAACCTGAGAACCCCGAGTCCTATCACAAGAAATATTACTACACCAAGCCCCAGAACAAATTTCAAGGTTACCCTTAACTTGTTGTTTTTATCTTTCCGCACTTTTCTTCGCCCCCGATTTCCTTTCTGTAGATTTTGTTTGAAATTTTATTAGTGAATGAATAATATCACAATCTGCTAAAAATACCTAGTTATCATTAAGAGAAAATGCCCTTAACTTTGCGCTCCTTGCCTTGTAATTACGTTCGGTTTCTTCCTGTGAAGGCGTAAGGGGATGGCGTGTAAGAATTTTCCCCTTTCCATCGTTCTGCCAGTTCTTGAAGGAATGTTTAATCAGCCTGTCTTCAAGCGAATGATACGAAACGAAAATTACGAGTGCCGAATTACAGCCGTCATTAATGGATTTCAAGAGGGATTCAAGCTCGCCTGTTTCGTTGTTGACGTAGATTCTGAGAGCCTGAAAGATTCTGCGGGCCGGGTGAGTTCCCATTTTACGCTGTACGGGCTGAGGCAGAGTATCACGAATCAGCGAAACGAGTCCGGCAGTTGTAGTTATGGGATTCGGGGAACGTTTAACGGCTGAAGCTATGATTTTCGCGTAACGTTCCTCGCCGTAAGTCCTGAAAATTTCAGTGAGCGTTTCAGCATCGGAGTCCCTGAGAATTTCTGCGGCTGTAGGAACAGAGTCGTCATTCGGATTCATTCTCATGTCCAACGGGCCGTCAATGTTGAAAGAGAATCCGCGCTCAGGAATCGTAATCTGCATGTTCGAGACTCCCAAGTCAAAAACTAAAACGTCAAAATCCTTCAAGCCTTCAATTTCTGAGAGTCTCCCAAAGTTTATGCACATGGCCGAAAATCGCGGGCCGTAATCTTTGAGCCTTTCACGGGA
>JAFSLR010000051.1 GCA_017448375.1 Synergistaceae bacterium
GAGGCAAAAGGCGAAAATGAAGGCGTAACTCCACTGATGTCAGCTTGTATGAATCCTGACTCAAACGTTGTCAAACTCATCATTGAGGAGCTTGAGAAAAGCAGCAATACCAGAGCCGTGAATGAAGTTGACAAAAATAAAAGTACCCCTCTTCACTCTGCCGGACATTTCAGCACAAACCCTGAGGTAGTCAAAATGCTTGTTGCTGCTGGAGGAATGATCAATGCCCTGGATCATTTAGGGTCAACCCCGCTTATGTGCGCTGTATCAGCAATATCACTTCAAATACTCGGAAAAGATAATACGGCTGTCATAAAAGCACTGGCAGAAGCGGTAATAAAGTCAGGAAACAATATAGACTTCAAGGATCGCAACGGAGATACAGCTTTGAATAAGGCAGCATTGTTCAACATCAATCCTGAAGTTGTCCATATTCTTCTTAACGCAGGAGCAGATATTGAGAGCAAAAATTCATTCGGCTTTACTCCTTTGATGTCGTCTTTAGACAATCCTAACCCTGAAGTCATGAAAGCACTTGTCAAGGCAGGCGCAAATATGTCTGTATATGACTCCAGCGGAATGCCCTTGCTTGCAAACTGCGTAATGTGTATACAGGGAGACTTGATGCACTCAACACCGGCACACTTGAGGGCGTTAATCGAATTGGGAGCCGATGTAGATACAAGAGCTAAAACAGACAAAGGCCAGACCGCGTTAATGTTAGCTGTGTTATTCACTCTTCAGCCGGAAGTAATAGAGATACTTGCGGGCAGCACAAAGCACATCAACATGAAATCATTTGACGGGCTTTCTGCTTACAGTCTCGCATTAGGTATTGACAACCCGGCATCCGCAGCTCTGGCGAATAAAAATGTGCGCTTGAATCTCGAAAATAACAAGGCTGCAATCTCCATACTTGAGGCACACGGCGCAAAAATCAGTTTCCCGGAACTTTGCAGCTGCGCTTCAGCCGAAAGAGTCAAGAAAGCGATTGACAGCGGAGCGGACATAAATGCGAAAAATTCTGAGGGCATTACGCCGTTAATAGCGTCCATCAAGGATAATCCTGACAAGGGCGTTGCATCGGCGTTACTGAAAGCGGGAGTGAACGTGAACGTTGCGGACAGCGAGAACGTTACAGCATTGATGGCGGCTATAGCGTGCAATCTTGATACAAGTCTCATCATTGAGATTTTAGCGGCCGTAGATAACCTAAATGCTCAGGATATTCGCGGGTATACGGCGTTTGACGTTGCTATCGAGCTGGAGAGATACGATGTAGCGTCGTTGATTGAGACATTAGGGGGAAGAGCTAATCTTTACAGGAGGTAATAAAAATGGGACTTTTCGGAAGTTTTTTCAGGGACAAAAGCAGGGATGAAGAGTTCTGCCGGTTCTGTGAATCAGAAAGTGCAGGAAATATAAAAGCTGCTCTTTCATCGTGGGGATTCGCAAACGCTCAGGACAGTGAAGGCAAATCAGCTTTGATTCACGCTGTAGAAAACAATAGGGAGAAAGGCGTTATTGATGTTCTCATTGACGGCGGTGCTGATAAAGGAGTCTGCTTTCACGGGCTGACACCACTTATGACGGCGGTAAAGTCAGAAAATATTGAGGCGATAAAATCACTCGTAGAAAGAAAAGCATCGCTTCAAGCAAAGGACTGGGAAGGACATACAGCTTTGTATTACGCCCTGTCAGACAGATTCAATCCCGAAATCTTTGATATTCTCCGCAAAGGCGGCGTTAAAGGCGAGAGAAACAACAAAGGTCAGACGCTCTTGATGGAGTTCGCCGGAATGGAAGCTGATAACGTCAACATAATTGACTTCCTCATTAAGGCGGGCGCGGACGTAAACGCTTCAAACTCGGAGTCAACAGTACTTATGTCGGCAATAGACAGCGGAAAGCCGGAAAAGATAATTGCAGTTCTTGAAGCCGGAGTCGATGTCAACAAGAAACTTCCTGATGACACAACAGCGTTGTTTTACGTCTCAGGACTCAAGACCGAAAACGCTGCAAATATCGTGAAATTACTTCTTGCGCACGGTGCTGATGTCAATGCGTTCAAGAAGGGCGAATACGCTTTAGACCATGCAATAAAAGCAGGAAATACGGAAATCGCCGGGCTTCTCAGGGCAGCAGGCGGAATCAGGAATTTCGCACAGCTTTGCATAAGCGGAACATTTGACGAAGTTTTGACCGAACTCAAGACCGGGCGCGTCAATGTTAATGCAACATGGCCGGACGGTACTACACCGTTAATGTTTGCGCTTGAGAATGATGACGTTGACGTATTCAAGCTACTCATAGAGGCCGGGGCAAACATAAACGCTTGCAAGAAATTCATGTTCAAGGGAATGTGTACAGTTCTCGACATCGCAAAAATGACCCAAGTTATGCCGTTCGGGAAAATGAGCCAGAGAGTCGGAATACTCCGTTCATACGGGGCAAGGTCTCTTCATCCTGAAATCTGGAAGTAATGAAGGACATTCACATTCACACGGGGAATTTCAACGGGGGATTGTACTTTTCTCCCGAAGAAATTTCCCTCAGCATGAAGGCACTCAACGTTGAGCGTTACTATTTCTCGTCAACCTCAACAGGCAATCTCCCATTCCGTGAAGTGAGGCGGGAAATTGAGTCGCTTGTCGAAATGAGTCATGGCCGGGCGATTCCGTTCTTGTGGGTTTCGCCGGGAATGCTCAGACACTCAAGGGATTTGAGGCCGTATTTCTTCCGTGATTTTGCAGGGATTAAGATTCACGGCTTGCAGGGCTGGAATCCTCACGGGAAGGAAATCCGCCGGGCTGTCTCGATTGCGGGGGACAATAATCTTCCTGTAATGCTTCACACTGGGGAACACGAAATTTGCCGGGCCGGTGCGTATTTGAGACTCTGCCGTGAGTTTGGCGATGTCAGAATCATTCTCGCACATGGCCGACCCCTTGACGAATGTATCACCGTCATGAAGGAATGCCCGAACGTTTACGCCGACACCGCTTTTATGCCCGTGAATAACATTCTCATTTTGAGGAATGAAGGATTGATTGAGCGCGTTTTGTGGGGGACTGATTTCCCCGTTATGAGATATTTCTACGACATTCCGCCGGAAGATTATTACCGTCAGAAAATCTCAGAGGCCATAAACATTTTAGGAGAGTCAGATTTCACCCGAATAACCCAAGAGAATTTTAACGCATAAAAAATTGCAGACCCGCAAAATCTCACGAGCCTGCAAAAATTTTCCCCTTAACGGTTCATAAAGTAAACTGCTACAAGAATCGCAAGTCCCGCTATCGTCGCATAAGGCCACACCATTAAGCACAATACGCCCGACACAGCCAGCAAGAACCGCATTGCAAGGTTAATCGGCTTCTTGATGTACCCCATCCACATATATGCGAACGAGAACACCGCACCGATTCCGCTCGCCAACGCCCACAATATTTGACCGCCTGAACCCTGCATTAAGAGTCCCGGATCGTAGCAGAATGCAAACGGCACAACATACGCCAAGAATCCCAGCTGCATGGCCTGAAATCCCGTTTTGTTCGGGTTAGACCCCGCTATCGAACTCGCCGCATATGCCGCCAATGCTACAGGGGGCGTGATGTTCGAGATTATCGCGTAATAGAACACGAACATGTGAGCCGCTATCGGAGGAAATCCCAGCTTCACCAGAATCGGAGCTCCCAACGCAGCCGCAAGTATGTACGCTCCTGTTGTGGGCAGTCCCATTCCGAGAAGAGTCGCTATCACCATTACCAGCAAAAGCGCAAGAAGAGGCATGTTCCCAGCGAACGAAATCACAAACCCTACGAGCTTACCGCCGATTCCCGTCAACGACACTGCACCCAGAACTATTCCCGCAGTAGCACACGCAACACACACTAAAGGTATTCCCCTTGCGCCCTGTTCGATCGCGTCAACGAAATCGCGCGTGTTCATTCCCGGGTTGAACCATGAGGCTATCAGCATGTACACTCCGACTATCACAAACTGCATTCCGGGCTTCACAACGTTTGCGGCTTCAGGGTTGACCGTGAAATACGCTCCGAGCGCAAGCGATATTCCAGCAACTACGAACGCCATTACTTTTTGTGATGATGTAGTTTCAGGCTTGAAGTTGAAGAATGATACCAGCCACGCTAAACCGATTCCCAATAGTGCCGCTCTCATCGGCGTATATCCTATCAGCAGGAACGCTATTAACCCTACAATCGGCGCAATCATATAGAAACGTTTTAACACGTATTCTTTTGACGGTAATTCGGAAGGGTCAAGACCTCTAAGCCCCGTCTTTAACGCTCTCAGTCTCACCATCAAGAACAACGCCCCGTAATACAGCAACGCCGGGAAAATTGCAGCTATCATTATCTCCCTGTACTGCAATCCCAAGAATGATGCCATCAGGAATGCTCCCGCGCCCATTATCGGAGGCATTATCTGTCCGCCCGAACTCGCTACAGCCTCAACAGCTCCCGCAAAGAACGGCTCATACCCGATCTTCATCATCAATGGTATCGTGAATGTTCCTGTGCCGTAAACGTTTGCGACCGCCGAGCCCGATATTGACCCGAACAAGCACGAACTTAACACAGCGATTTGCGCCGGGCCTCCGGGAGTCGTTCCCGTGAATGCCTGTGCTACGCTCATGAACCAGTCGCCAGCCCCTGACTTTTCGAGGAACGCTCCGAATATCAGGAATATCATTAC
>JAFSLR010000374.1 GCA_017448375.1 Synergistaceae bacterium
GAGATTCTGAATCTTGACTGCGCTTTGTCGGCTGAAGATGTGATAGAGGGTAAACACCTCCGGACTTACTGCCCCTATATACCGTCTGAAGTGATGAATGAGCTTGAGTATATATTGCTTTCTGAGGGGAATAACCTTCATGACAGGGCGATGCGGATTTTCGAGGACACGGACGTTAAGCCGAAGATAAAACTTGAGATTTCACAGCTCGCAACATCATATCATTTGGCGCGGTCAAATTTCGGGGCTGCATTCGTGAGCGACAAGATGATTACGGCGGGTGAAGACAGGCTGAAATTTTACCGAATAGGCTCGCCCGTAACAGAAAGGGTATTTTACAGCGTTCTTCCTAAAAGAGAGTATATCCCCAAAGCAGTAAGAGCATTTATTGATGAGTGTCCGCAGCTTAACGATGTTGAACAGCCTCAATTCCGTCCATAAAAACGCAAAAAAAAAAACAGGCGGAGATTTCTCCCTGCCTGCTTTAATCCCTGAACCTTAAGCCTTCTTCGCGGGTTTTGCGGGTGCCTTCGCGGGAAGTGCTTTGCGGTTAGAGCTGCTCTTCTTTGTTGCGCCTTCGTCCTCAATGTGGAACTGGGACAGAGCTTCCGTTATGCTCTCAACGAGCCCGGTCTGGTCAACCGCTCCAGTTGCTGCTCTCTCTGCGATTAACGCGGTCTCGTCCATATCATTCTTGATGCTCTCTAAGTTCTCAAGAATTTCTGTCGTTGCCTTCGTTACGTTGTCGATTCCGGCGGCGATTTCGCGGCTTGAGGCTGCCTGTTCCTGAGCGACTGCGGCGATGTTCTGGATTCTGTCGTTAGCCTTATCGATCTGCCCGATTGCCTCAGCGAGTGAGTCCTGAGCACCGTTAGCCTTTTCGGTTGTCTCGTCGAGCAAAACTGCTGTCTCATCGCTTGAAGTCTTTGTCTCTCTGACGCTGAGCTGTAACGACTCAATCAGTCCTCTTACGTTCTCAGCGGCACGGCTTGAGTCCTCAGCAAGTTTCCTTACCGACTCGGCGACAACTGCGAATCCTCTTCCTGCCTCACCTGCTCTTGCGGCCTCGATTGCGGCGTTGAGTGCTAACAGGTTTGTCTGGTCAGCGATTGATGTGATTTCGCCGATGAACTCGCTAATCTTGTTGGAATTTTCGACAAGCTCCTGCAACTTTTCTCCGCTTTCCTTCGTCTTCTTCTGGAGGATTACGATGTTTGCTATTGCCTCTTTAACCATGTCAACTGCGTTTCCTGTTACGGTCGTCATGTTCGAGATGAACTCGGCGCAGTCTGTTGCGGCCTGTGCGCTTGTCATTGAAGCTGCTGACATTTCCTCAGTTCCTGCGTTGGACTCCTGAAGCGATGAAGCGTTGCCTTCCATGAGCTTGACGACGTTTGCGACATTCGAGCGTACATTGTTAGCGTACTCGGTGTTCTTCGTTGCGTCTTCCTTCATGTTTGCTGATGTCTCGTGGCTCTGGATTGCAAGACCGCGAATATCCCCGATTGCCGTGCTTAATGCGCTGAACATTTCTGCAAGTGCATCGCCCAGATTGCCGAGTTCGTCTTTGCCCTCGTAATGGAAGTCTGCGCGTGTAATTGCCATTTCACCGTTGCTTGCTTCTTTGCAGAGGTCAACAACACGCCCAAGGGGTGATGATATTGACTTTGCGATGTAAAGCGCGATTCCGATACCGATAAAGATTGCTACAGCGGCGAGTCCGATAACGAGAGTCATTGTGCTGCTCAGTGAGTCATATACACCCTGCGACAGAGATACGATTCTTGCGGTGCCGTCATCGGTTATCTTGTTGGAGATGTTGACGAGGCTCAATCCGTCAGCAAGCAAAGCCGCAAATGCCGGTTCGGTCTGAGTGAAGGAGGTGAGAACGTCATTAAATCCGTTTTTCAGCGTCGTGAATGTGCTTCTTCCCTGCGACATCATGTCTTTGATTTCCTTGAAGCGCGAGCCTTCGTAGAATCTGTTGTACTGATTCTCACCGTTCACAAGCTGCTGAACTATGTCATTCATCATCTTTGCGTCTCTCTCATGAAGCGCGATTGCGTAGTTTCTCGCTGTTACGGCGAATGCTGTAGTCAGTGCTTCGGCCAGCCTTATGCGGTTGATGTCGGTCTCAAAGTTTGCGCCCTCAACGTTCGTCTTCAGGTTGTCAAGCGTAATCTGATACTGAAGATTCACAACGTTTGTCAGAAGCTCGATCATCTTGTCGATTTCCTTGTTGAGCGTTGCTGAGACTGTGCGCTTTGTGCGAATCATCTGGAACGTTTTGTTCATTGTTGACTCTGTGTTGCGGATTATGTTCTCCATTTCCGCGAGGCTTGCGAGGCTTGAGAGTGTCGGGTTTTGTGCGTACATTGTCTTTCCTTTTTCCAGAATCGTCCGCAGCCCTGACATAAACCCGGTCAATCGTTCAATGTCCTCGTCGCTTTCTGAGAATTTCAGGTCTCTGACACATGCCCTTATCCAGCTTATCTGGTTAGTGAGTTCGACGGCAAGTTTTACCGTGTTGTCAACAACCGTCTGAAGGTACTGGACATCAGACTGAACCGCTGAAATGTTCTGCCATGAGAAGAAAACCGCAATGCCGAAAAGCAGAAGGACAATCCCGAAACCTATTGTGAGTTTGCCCGTAATCTTGAAATTGTTTAACATGAAAACTAATCTCTCCTGTTATTGAAATTTTTTGTGAATTGAAACGGAAACCTTTTAGCGCGACTTTGATTCGTTATGCTTCAGGAGACATCCCCTCCTTAGCCATGAGCCACGAAAGAGCCGCAAAAGTCTTCGAGTCCCGTATTTTTCCCTCACGTATCATTGTCGGTACGTCAGACAGCTTAACTTCACAGACTGAAACGTTTTCGTCATCGTCCTGCGGAAGAGAAGAGCGCGTGAGTCCTTCGGCAAGATAGAGCGTGAAAATCTCCGTGCAGAATCCGGGCGAGGCGTAAAATTCCCCGATACGGTAAAGTTTCGAGGCTTTTACGTTGAGTTCCTCCTGCATTTCGCGTTCGGCGGCTTCTTCGGGATTTTCTCCCGGCTCAATGAGTCCCGCACATACTTCGAGGGTTTCCTCATGGACGGCGTAACGGTACTGTTTCACTAGAAGGACTGTTTTTTTGTCCGTGAATGCGAGCATACCTACGGCTGGTTTGTGTTCGACAACTTCGCGGGTTGCGTGATGTCCTGAAGGCAGCAAGACTTCATCACATCTTACGCTTAAAATTTTCCCGTCAAAGAATCGATTTTCTTTAACGCAGACTTCTTCAATGTTGGATTTCTTATTCTCCGGCATAAGAACACCTGCCCTTTTCTGTTTGCTGTGAATTTCTGTAATTATAGCGCATATCCTCAAACTTTACACAATTCGCACGCTCACAAAATCGCGCCTTCTTTGAGCCTGAGTCCTGCTGACCATTCGCGCCCCGTCATTTTCCGTTTTCCCTCGCTCTGAACTTCTTGAAGCTCAACGCCCGAATCACTGCACATTATGACGGGATTACCTTCTATGTTTGCGACATGGCCGGACTCTCCCGAAACATCACGCCTTAGAGATGCCCGCCAGATTTTGACTCTTTTGCCGGAAATTACCGCGTAAGCTCCCCCAGACATATCGAGAGCGCGTACTGTGTTCACGAATTTAACGGCTGAATCCCTGAATGACACCTCAAATTCTGATTTCTCAAGTTTAGGGGCGTAAGTTGCGAGTGAATCATTCTGGGGCGTGAACGTCATCTCATTTTCCAGACTCTCAGAAGCGAGTCGGCAGCCGATTTCCGAGAGTCTCGAATACAAGTCGGACGCATTTTCTGAGGGGTCAATGTCGATTTCTGACTGTGCGAGAATTTCCCCTGCGTCCATTTTCTGAACGAGACGGAATACTGTAACGCCCGCTGAATTTTTCCCGTCAAGCAGTGTCCTCTGAATCGGTGCAGCCCCTCGATATTCGGGAAGCAATGAAGGGTGAATGTTCAGGCACATTCGGCTCAAAAACGGCTCGCGTATAATCTGCCCGAAATCTATCACGAATATCACATCAGGATTTTCACGGCTCAATGCGTCAACAAGCTCTTGATTTTCGGATAATTTTCCCGTCCTCGTAACTTTGAGTCCGAGTCGGTTTGCTGATAGTTCGACTGCTGACGGATTCTCGCGGTTGTTTCGTCCCGAACGAGTCGGATTGCCCGTGATTATTCGGGTGAAAGTGAGTCCCCTTTTCGTGAGTCCTTCAAGACAAAGGGCGGCAAAATTTCCCGTTCCTATAAACCATATATTCAACCTAGAAATGCCCCCCAGTATGCTTTGAGACTTTCTTCTTGATTGCGTTTCGCTTTAGGTTCGAGAGGTAATCAATGAATAATTTTCCGCTCAGGTGATCCATTTCGTGAAGGAATGCGCGCGCCGTATAGCCTTCGCCTTCGTAGGTATGAATATTCCCGTTAAGGTCGTGAGTCTCAATCTTTACCCATTGAGGCCGGACGACATTCGCATATATTCCCGGAAAACTGAGACAGCCTTCTTCGCCTTCCTGAATGCCTTTCTGTTCGATTACTTTCGGGTTAATGAGGACGTAGCTTTTGCCTTCGTATTCAACGACAGCAATCTTCTTGAGGACTCCGACTTGTGGCGCAGCGAGTCCGACTCCGTCATGGACTCTCATTGAGGCGAAGAGAACTTTCACGAAATCCGCTAATGCCTCGTCAAAAACCGTAACAGGCTCAGAAATTTTCTTGAGTACGGGATCGGGGTACTTTCTTATTTCGAGGATACCTGATGATGATTCAACGCTCAAAATATTTCACTCTCCTTTATGTTTTGCGAATCAATTTTATGTTATTAGGGCTAATAGTCAATTTCTGCGGTTGATTATCACTGACCTATAAAATATAATGCACACTCAGTGTAAAAGGGAGATGGTACGTTATGAATTTATCACATGACATTGAAAGGTACATATTGAACCTTCTTAACGGTGAAGAGGAAAATTTTGTCAGCCTCAGAAGGAAAGATCTTGCCGAAATGTTTGAATGCGTTCCGAGCCAGATTAATTATGTCCTGAGAAGCAGATTTACTCCTGAGCAGGGCTATTTGATTGAAAGCAGGAGAGGCGAACAC
>JAFSLR010000375.1 GCA_017448375.1 Synergistaceae bacterium
CGCAATACGAGGACAACTCCCAGCAATGACGAGCATAACGCAATCAGCACCCCGACAATCAAAGCATTCTGTACAAACGGGAACTCAAGATACATTGACAGCTTTTCGGCCATGATTAAGCCCTCCCAAGATTTAACGTATGAGTCGCATATCTCATGTTATAATTCCAATATCCTTAAATGAGTTAAGATTGCAGGTTGAACGGACGAAAATACGTTCTGTTTGGAAAATCTTAAGCGTTCATAAGGAAAATGGCGTTCTAAAATGAACGGTGTGCAAACTGCACGTGAAACAAGAAAATGTAAACGGGTAGACTTTAGGGTCTTACCGAATAGAGGCTGAAGTAAGCCAGCCCCGGCGAATAAGGGTATTCTGAAGCGGTAATATGCGTGTTCAGACGTTTAGGCCGTGTACCAATCTTCACCGAAAGCTCCCACGTTTAGGCGTGGAGTCGTTTACGAGCGTAGTTTTCCCTGAACCGTTAGGGCCTGTAATGCAGAGATAATCCCCAGCGTTTACGGTGAGATTGAGCCCGGCTATTACGGGGTTTGAATATCCTGCTGAAAGGTTATGAGTCTCAATCACTGTCATTAGTTGAGGGCTTCCTTCAGGATTTCGAGATTTGAACGCATTGTGTTGAGGTAAGTTTTTCCCGCTTTAATGTCATTCATTGTTGCTGACTGCATAGAGTCGAGGACAAGAATACGGCGGTCATGATTCTTTGAGCTTTTCACGACTGTCTCGGCGATTTTGTGATTTGTTCCGTCAATCTTTATCACGCAGGGTAGATTGAGCTCGTCAGCTTTCTGCGCTAGGAATATTACGGTCTCAAAGCTGGCTTCACTCTCAGCACTGCACCCCGAAAACGCCGCGTAATATTTCAGCCCGTAATCGTCAGCCAAATACCTGAACGGGAATCTGTCAGCGACAAGAATAACTTTGCGTTCAGAATCTTTCACCATTGATGAATATTCCTTGTCGAGTGATGATAATTTTCCGGCGTAAGTCCTGAGATTTTCCGCGTAAATTTCTTTGTGGGACGGGTCAATTTCGGAGAGTGTGTCGGCTAATTTCCGGCAGATTATTTCAGCGTTCCTCAGTGAAAGCCATACATGTTCGTCCGGCTCACTGTGTTCGTGGTCATGGCCGTGATGTTCGTGGTCGGAGTCGTGGTGGTGATGTTCGTGGTGATGTTCGTGGTGATGTTCGTGGTGATGTTCGTGCTGCATGCCGTCAACAATTTCTTCCGGCTTAACTGAATCGCCCAGAATATCGAGAAGGTTAATGACGCGCCTTTGATTTTCAGCCGAAACTTTCAGGACACCGTCAGCCCATTCATCAGACTCTCCGCCGACGTAAACGAACAAATCGCAGTCCGAAATCCTCACGATGTCTTCCGCTGAAGGTTGATAGCTGTGAAGGTCTACACCGCTGTCAAGAAGAAGCGTTATGTCATTGCTGACTCCCTTTGAGATTTCGCGAACCCAGTCATAGACCGGGAATATTGAAACGGTTACGGACTTTGCAGAACAGGGAGCCGCCGTCATAACCGCAAGAATAATCGCAGTGAAAAGTGAAAATATTTTCCTCATGAATAAATCCTCCTGTAAAGATACACATAACTTAAGCCCGCGTTGAATTGCAGGCCGGGAATTTTGCGCTTCAAGGTGTGATTTAGTCTGAGAGTTTCACTTTTAGGGTGATTAGCGTTGAAGGGGTTACGCGGTTTACTGAGGGTGAAATTATGAGCGTCAATAGGAATGATACGGCGCAGAGAGCGTATACAGTGCCGCGTGTGAATGAGAGACGGCAGAATATTTCCTCGCAAAGTGCAATACACAAGCATACGGGGCAGTCATCGCCGGAGCATTCGTGATTCTCTTCGAGGACGGCGAAAGCACATCCCCATAATAATGCCGAACATAATATTATTGTTGTGAGTGTTGCTGTTACACGCTTCATGACAGGAATTATATCACGGCAAAAAAATAACCCCCTCCGTTTTCGGGAAGGGGATTTGTGATTTAGCCTCTGGATTTTCTGAGGGCGAACAATGCCGCAAGGATCATCGCGAGTGCCGGAATTGAGTCGCAGCCTCCGCCGCTGTCATTACCGCTTATGCCTGAAGACCCGCCGGAAACTCTCACAGTAAACCGCTTTGATGCCTCAGCATACGAGTTACGCGCGGAAACCGTGAACGTATATTCCCCAGCCCTCGTCAATGTCCCCGAAAGCAAGCCGCTTGAGCTCTGAAGGGTGAGTCCCGAAGGTAGGTAACCGCTGCTGACACTCCATGTAAGCCCCGTACCGTTCGACCTTAGAGTCTGGCTGTATGTTTCATAGACTCGGCCGGAAGGAAGCGATGACGTTGTTATTTCAAGCGGACTGATTGTGATTGAGAGGCTTTTTACTGCGCTTGATGATCCGTAAGTGGCCGTTGCAGTGAAATCGAATTTCCCAGAAACCGTAGGAGTCCCCGAAATCCTGCCGGACGAATCGAGAACAAGCCCCGCCGGAATATTCCCCGTATGAGTCCATGTTGCCCCCGAAGGATTTGACGCTAACGAAGCACTGTATGACATTCCCGCAATACCTTCGGGAAGAGTCGTTGTCGTTATCGTTATCGTTGTCGGCGTTGGTGTTGTCCCTGAGTTTATGGTAATGCTTAACTGTCTTGTCGTGCTGCTTGAACCTGATACAGCCCTTACCGTGAATGTTGATGTCCCTGCTGCTGTCGGAGTTCCTGTAATTGCGCCCGTTGAGGAGTTGAGAGTTAATCCGGCCGGAAGACTCCCTGATGAAACCGACCATGTAACATTTGAAGTGTTTGCTGAAAGTACAGCATTATATGAGGCGTTCACTGTACCATTAGGGAGACTTGTTGTTGTGATTGTGATTGTGCTTGACCCTTTCTCCTGAATCTTCAGCTTAAAGTCTTTTGTTGCGGGTGCGCCTGTAGCGGGGCTTGCCTTCACCGTGAACGTGTAATCCCCTGCTTTTGTGGGAGTTCCTGAAATTGTCCCGGCTGATCTGTCGAGAGTGAGTCCTGTAGGGAGGCTTGTACCGTTAGTGAGAGTCCAGACAACTGCGGAAGTTGAGTCGGTCGCAAGGGTTGCAGTGTATGGGCTTTCTGCGACTCCGTCCGGCAATGAATCCGTAGTGATTGCAATGCTGGGCCCGACTCTGATACAGCCTTCCTCGCTCGGTACACCCTGAGCGTTATTGCCGATTCCGTGTTCTGCTGAGCTGTAACGGTTGTTGCTGATTGTGTAGCTTGCTGCGTCAAGTTTTCCGACAACACCGCCCATGTTCGATATGTCGCCCGAAATTGTTGCGTAGGACTCGTTGTTGCGGACTGTTGAAGCGTTCATGAGGCCTACGATTCCGCCGATGCCTTCTGCGGTATTTTCTCCGGCAACTATTACGATTGACGATACATCACAGCTTTCGAGGACGGTTGAGTCGCCTATGCGCCCCGCTATTCCTCCTGAGACGTAATTTCCTGAAATTGTAGCCTGTCCGTTTGCATTGCCTGTAACGCTGTTGTTAAGGAGATTTCCGCCTGATACGTAACCTGCAATTCCTCCTGCATGAAGTTTGCCGTATACCGTTCCCGAAAATGTACAGTCTTTGATGGCTCGGCTTGAGGCAATCTGAGCATATCCGACAATACCACCTGCACATGATGAAGCTTCGCCCCTTGTTACGCTTATGTTAGCATTTGACGTACAATTCTCTATGCTTCCTGCTGTCATGTAGGCTACAATTCCGCCGCCGTAAGCACCGTACCCTCCTTCAGCACCAGTAGTATTTATACTGCCGCTGAAAGAAGAGTTTTTCACTGTACCGCCGGCCATATATCTGACAATTCCGCCCAAAAATTTCTCACCGTATCTATTGCCTGTCTCCAATGTTCCGCTGAAAGAGCAGTTGTCAATGATGCCGCTGTTAAGTCTGTCAACAATACCCCCTGAATATCTCGACATAATTGTTCCGCCGACCTTTAGATTCTTTACAGCATAGCCCTCTGTTGTTTCGACTGTACCGAAAAGAGCTGAAGTACTATTGTTCCTGTCAACGATATTCAGTTGTATATCATGGTTATTGCCGTCAAAATGTCCCTGAAAGGTGTTTTTTTCCGTCCCTATAGGAACCCAGTCA
>JAFSLR010000001.1 GCA_017448375.1 Synergistaceae bacterium
ACTTCAAGCCTTCTCACTGTCCGCAAGTGAGTCAATTCTTCCGACAATCTTTCGTAACCGCTTCTTGTCATTTCGTGAACGTCATTTTTCTTTGCTACCATGATTTATCACCTTCACATTAAATTCTAATATTCTCTGCTAAAATACAGCTGCATTATTTTACACGAAAGGCGGCAATACTAATGGCCCAATATGGAAGTTACACACCGTATGCTGCGGGTATCGGAACGGTTGAGGCGGTCAATGCACTTTTCCGCAAAGTTTATCAGTATATGGCACTCGGATTAATCCTCACTTCATTAACAGCATGGATTACGGCTTCAACTCCGGCATTGCTGAGAATGTTCTACAGTTCACTCACTCCGTTAATCATCGTGGCAGTTGCAGAATTAGGACTCGTTATTTACCTCAGCGCGACAATCGCTAAACATTCAGCGTCAACATCACTCTTGCTTTTCGGGATTTACAGCGTACTTAACGGGATAACGTGTTCGGCTGTACTTCTAGTTTACACGCAGGAGAGCGTATATACGGCGTTCTTGTCGACGGCCGGAATGTTCGGTGCAATGAGCGTGTATGGGATTTACACGAAGCGCGACATCACATCATGGGGAAGTTTCCTTCACATGGGACTTTGGGGGCTGATTATTGCGATGGTCATCAATCTTTTTGTCGGGTCATCGGCGGCTGAAACGGTCATAAGCGTTATAGGCATAATAGTATTCATGGGTTTGACGGCTTACGACACGGCGAAAATCAAGGCACTTGCAGAGGGTGCAGAGATGAGCGATGATGAGACGGCCGGGAAAATTGCGGTAATGGGTGCGCTTGAGCTTTATCTGGACTTCATTAACCTTTTCTTGTACTTGCTTCGTTTATTCGGCAAGAGAAGAGACTAAAACAAAACGCCCTGCCAAACACAAAGACAGGGCAATTTTTTTTCACTTTATATCATTCCCACAAGAAGACCAACAATAAACGTTGTAGGCCCCATCGTTAAGAATAATTGCGGAATACTCACGCCCATTGAGATTAATACGCTCGCACCCACAGCAGCTACGGCCATGAACACCGAGTCAGAAATATTAGAACAGGCTATTACCCCCGAAACTTTATCGCCCGCATCCGTCTGCATTACGGCGTACAACGGAACAATATACAGTCCCCCGCAGAAAGCTATCACAAACAAGCACGCTGTAATCATGAAATTTGCGGGATTGGTGAAAAATTCCCACGCGCCTATTTCGAGAGTCCCTTCAGGCACTGGAGGACGGCTGCTGACGTACCACAGTAAAACGCTCGCTATCGCTATTCCGTAAGCAGCAGCAGGAACATACTTTGAGGTTACCTTTCCTTTGAGGAGAGAGTCGCAGAACATTGAGCCGACCCCGATACCGCACGAAAACACCGCAAGGAATGCCGTTGCTACGCTCTCATCAGCTCCGAGAATCGTTTTTGCGTATGTCGGGAACTGCGCCAGAAACACTGACCCCACAAGCCAGAACCATGAGATAGCCAGCATTGAGCCGAAAACTTTTCTCATCGGGTAAACTTCTCGGAACATTTCAGCTGTCCTCTTCACGATTCTGAATGAGATTTCGCGCGACGGGTCAATAGGTTTCGTTGGCGGAATGAACATCGAGAACAGCCACCCTAATGTTGCGATTGTTACCGCGAGTCCGCCGACCCAGTATATACCGTTTTCACGCAGAATCATCAAGCCTCCTGCTATTGTCCCTGAGAGTATAGCCAGATACGTACCCATTTGGA
This sequence comes from Synergistaceae bacterium, assembly GCA_017448375.1. GTDB lineage: Bacteria > Synergistota > Synergistia > Synergistales > Aminobacteriaceae > JAFUXM01. The sequence continues at coordinate 1,771 of JAFSLR010000001.1, forward strand.
TTAGGCCGTTACCCGCTATGAGTTCTTCCTCTTTAAGGTGCTGAGGGAGTATGCTGTATTTCGCCGGGCTGAAGAATGCTGACTGAGCACCCATCATGAACAATACGAACATTAACACCCAGACATTACCCAGCCAGAACCCGAACAAAGCGCATGACATTACAACGATTTCCGCAAACTTAATCCATCGCATTAAGTCGGAACGGTCGTACTTGTCGGCCAAATCCGAAGCCGTCGGGGCAAACACGAAGAACGGAAGAATGAATATCCCTGCCGCAGCGTTCACGAGGATTCGCGGATCGACTCCGGCTGCCTCGCCTATGCGGTATGTTATGAGCATCATTAACGCGCTCTTGAAGAAATTGTCATTAAACGCCCCAAGAAACTGCGTCCAGAATAACGGCATAAACCTTCTCACAAATAACAGCTTAATCATCTATAATTCACGCTTCCATTTCGTACCCTGCGGAGTATCTTCGAGGACTATACCCCGTGCTTTGAGTGAGTCGCGAATCTCGTCAGACCGTGCGAAATTCTTTGCTTTTCGGGCTTCTGTTCTCTCTTGAATGAGGCGTTCAATTTCTGCTGACTCTTCGTCATGTTCGGTTTCTGCGTCATCACTTCCGATTACGCCGAGAATTGAATCGTATTCATCAAGCGCATTCTTTGAGAGCGTGAAGAATTTTTCCGGCAGAGTCTCATTCTCTTTAAGACTCGTGTTAATGAGATATACGACATCGAACAGTACCCCTAAAGCTGCTGCGGTGTTGAAGTCGTCATTCATGGCCTCAGTGAATTTCGCGTGTAAATCTTTGAGCTGTGATTCGTATTTGCTCACGTCAAAAGCTGAGTCGCCTTTACGGGTTTTTGCGGCAAAATCCAAATCGCTCCGGCAGTTTCTCAGTCTCTCAACCCCTGCTGATGACTGCTCTAATGATTCGGGCGTGAAGTTTATCGGGCTTCTGTAATGTGCGCTGAGCATGAAGAAACGTATCGCAAGCGGAGGATATTTCTTGAGAGCGTCTCTTGCCGTAACGAAATTCCCCAAAGACTTCGCCATTTTCTCGCTGTCAATAAGGAGGAAGCCGTTATGAAGCCAGTAGTTGACGAAAGGTTTTCCCGAATTTGACGCGGCCTCACTCTGTGCTGCTTCGTTTTCGTGGTGAGGGAACATCAAATCCACTCCGCCCGAATGAATGTCTATGTTGTCGCCGAGATATTTCGATGACATTGCGGAGCATTCAATGTGCCATCCGGGGCGGCCTTTACCCCAGGGACTCGGCCATGAAGGTTCGCCGGGCTTTTCGGCTTTCCAGAGTGCAAAGTCGAGGGGATCGCGTTTCTTTTCGCCGGGTTCAATTCGTGCGCCTGCTTCGAGGTCTTCGAGGTTCTGTTTGCATAGTGAGCCGTATTTAGGCCAGCTCTGAATGTCAAAGTAAACATCGCCTTCTGAGACGTAAGCATGACCGTTAGCGATTATGCGTTCGATTGTCGATATGATTTCGGGAATGTGCTCAGTTGCGCGAGGTGAAACATCAGGACGGCGTATTCCGAGTGCGTCAGCGTCCTTGTTGTATTCGGCGATGAATCTTTCGGCGAGTTCTGGGACTGTGATTCCTTCCCTGTGTGCGCGGTGTATCATTTTGTCGTCGATGTCCGTAAAATTCTGGACGAACGTTACATTGTAGCCTTCATGTTCAAGCCATCTCCTTAGAACGTCAAACACTATGAAGGGTCTTGCGTTTCCTATGTGGAAGAAGTCATATACTGTCGGCCCGCAAGAATAGAAGCTGACATGCCCGGGTTTAATGGGGATAAATTCTTCCTTCTTTCGGGTTAAATCGTTGAATAGTACGAGGCTCAAAATTTTCAATCCTTTCGGGAATAAATTTTCTGATATTTTACCGTAAAATTGCAATAAGACTCCCGCTTCTATGGATAGAATAATTTCCCCGTACTTCCTAATGACAAAAAAGGCACTCGTTCCTTTGAGTATATTGTTATGTTATTTCCACTTACTGCGCCAAACCCTTAATAGCTCACCTGCTGTGAAATCCGGCTCAAGATTATTTTCTTTAAGTAGTTTCTTGACGAAAGCGGCATCTACTTGCTCATCGGATTCTTTGACTGAATACCATTCG
>JAFSLR010000376.1 GCA_017448375.1 Synergistaceae bacterium
GTTGGGGAAATGCTGTGGCGTGCATTCTGCGAGTGCTTCACGTATGTACTTCCCGAAAAGCTCCTCGATTCGCGCAAGTATTATCTGATATGCGTAGTCGACATCTATACCTTCACGGCGCATTTCCTCATCGTCAGCATCAGCCGCAAAAATTCTCTTCTTCAGGTATTCGGCTTCCCCCGGCGAAACATGGAGAACCTGCACCAAGTCGCTTCTGATATGTTCTCCGCCTATAGGTATGCTCATGACGCGGAAAGCCCTACCGTTTCGGTAAAGTACGATTCCCGTTGTGCCTCCGCCAATGCAGATTGAGATACAGCCCGCGCGCATTTCGTCCTCATAAACCGCACCCAATGATGACGCTAACGGTTTCAGTATGAGTCCTTTCACTTCAAGCCCTACTGTCTGAACACAGTTTACGATGTTCTGGGCGTATGTCATCGGGACTGCTACTGTCTGCATCCATATATCAAGCTGGCTTCCGTTCATGTTGAGGGGCTCATCGATCGGCCTTCCGTCAAGCTCATAGCTCGTGGGTATCATGTGAAGGGAATACATGTTGTTCCTTGAGGCTGTAGCGAGAACTGAATTTGCCCGTGCACGGTCGATTACGCGGTTAAGGTCTGACTCTTCGACTGATTTCGACTCGCGCCCACCAAGCGTAACCATTCCGTGTGTCGATTCGCTCTGTACGTCCATTGCATTGAAGGCTACTATTACGTTGCTTAGGCGTTTGGCTGAAATTCCCGTTATGCTCTGCGCGTCCTTGTACGCCTTCTCTACTGACTGCCGGGCTTCCTGAAGGCTTACGATAATACCTTTGGAGATACCCCGCGATGGCGCATTCCCAAAACCCACAACACGCACTCCGTCTGCATAATGGCGGTCTCTCTCCGCTACTATCATTGTAATTTTCGTAGTCCCCATACTTAACCCCACAAGGAGGTTATCATATTTTCCCGGCATTTTTTATACGTTCCCTTCTTTGTGTCAATTTATCTTAAAAAAAGAATTATAACCCGCGCAGTATAATTTTTCCTTCATAAGTTGCATCAATAATATAATTCCCGCCCTCAGATATTAATCTCAAAAATAATTCGTCTATCTCTGCTCCTACGTCATGTCCCGAATACTTTTCCGGCTGAAGATAAAGTTCAAACTTCTGGCTCTTGTGTGAAAGTCTCAGGAAAAATAAATCCATTCCCGCTCGGCGTTCCCACGTAATATCATCAGCAGCTTCAAACCATTTGCAGACGTGAAACTCATCAAGGAATGACGCGATAACTTCCGTTGAAATCGGCGACCTGAATACACCCGTTGTAGGTGTCTGAAATTTTATCCCTTCAATGATATTGCCTTCATCAGGAACTTTCCAGACTAACCGCCCTGCCTCGTCATCATTCTGCCTCCCACGCTGAAAGAGCCACATACGCCCGTCCCGCGAAATACACCAGATTTTGCCGCGCCAATCAACTTTAACCCATGCCCTGAGCCATTCAATTTTTGTCGTAAACGTCCCAAGCCCTGACATGTGAGTATCAATTTCAACAGGCATATCACGTTCGAGAAATTCCTTCATTCCGTCTGCATCTTTAAGCATATACGGCCAGAATGTGAGACATCTCTTCGGGAAGACTTCCCACAATCTTCGCTCCAAGATAGGAGACTGAGATTCTACCCTGTATCCCTTAAGAGTGAACCAATACTTATAGTCGCGCATATACATAATTCCTCCCGCCGCAAGTGCCAGTAAGAATAATCTTGACGAACGTAATCGCACAGCCAATCACGGCACATTGAAGCACGGACTGAGAGTATGAATTTCCGGCTCAAGTGTTATCCCCGTGCATTCGTAGACTCTCCGTGCACACAAATCCGCAAGCCCCATGACATCAGAGCTAGTAGCATGGCCGCAGTTAATGATGAAATTCGCGTGTTTCTCCGACACACTAGCTCCACCCACTGTAAGTCCCTTGCAGCCGCACTCGTCCAATAATTTTCCCGCCGAGTTACCTTCGGGGTTCTTGAATGTACAGCCGGCACTGCGGAAATTTAACGGCTGATTTCTCCTTCGGGTAACGAATACTGTATACTCATCTTCTTTCCACCCCTCTGTGAATGTCATCAACACTGAGGCTATGATTACTCCCCCCAAACTGCATTCCCTGTAGGCGTAACTGAAATCCCCCCGAACGTACTCCACCATATTCCCGCGACCGTCAACCGCCCTCACTCCCTCCACGAACTCGCACACTCCATGTCCGCCCGCACCAGCATTCCCCGAAATCGCTCCCCCAATAGTACCGGGTATCCCCGCCGTAAACTCAAGGCCGCCGATGTTTTTCCCGCGCAAAGTGTTCACAAGGCTCGACAAGATGTAGCCCCCTCCAATTTCTGCGGTTAAATCATTCCTCCATGTTATAGAGTTCATTCTTCGGGTTGAGATTACAAGGCCGCGAATTTCTCCGTCCGGGATTACGATGTTGCTTCCTCCACCGATGACGTAGACGGGAATGTTTCCGGCTTCCACGATTAAGGCTTGAAGTTGCGAGATGTCTTGAGGCTGTGCGAAAAATTCCGCCGTTCCTCCTGTGCCTAGCGTTGTATATTGGCTTAACGGCTGGTTCTCGATTATGTCAGGCTTTTGCGGGTTAAAACTATTCAACAGTATCACGCATTCTTGAAATCCATAATATTACGATAAATTTCTGCTATTATACCCTAAATTCCCGCTCAAAAACTTTTCACCCTCAATGTATACATCCCCAGCTCCCATCGTCAAAAGCAAATCCCCGCGAGAAAGTTCAGATTTCAATACACCGTCAGCATCATCAAATTTAACCGCCGTAATCTTTCCGTTGCTCAGCCGAACTACTTCCTCCGATGAACTGTGAGGGCCTTCCTTTTCACCCGCAGAATATACAGGGAGAATATACGCCTTGTCCGCACATGACAGCGCGTTCGCTATGTCCTCAGCAAACATTGCCGTCCTCGTAAACCTGTGCGGCTGGTACAATACAACAATCCTACGTTCAGGGTAAATCCCCCTCACCGCCTCAAGTGTCGCACGAATTTCGGAGGGATGGTGCGCGTAATCGTCCATCACAAGAATATCATCTGGGGTCGTGCCCTTCACCTGCATTCGGCGTTCTGAACCGTGAAAGTCCCTCAGAATTTCCGCGCTAGTTCCGAAATCTATACCGCAAATGTCAGCCGCTGAAATCGCCCCAAGTGCGTTGAGAATGTTGTGTTCGCCAGATACCGTGAGCGTTAATGTCCCCATCTCATGGCCTTTGTGTGAAACCTTA
>JAFSLR010000052.1 GCA_017448375.1 Synergistaceae bacterium
GGGGGACGGTAGCCCGTTGCGCGAATTTCTGTATGTTGATGACCTTGCAGAATTGTGCGTTTTCCTCATGAACAATTATTCCGGCAACGAGACAGTGAACGCAGGTTCAGGGCGCGAAATCACCATAAAGGGATTAACGGAACTTGTTGCGGAAATCGTAGGCTATTCGGGCGAAATTCTTTGGGACACCTCAAAGCCCAACGGTACGCCACGCAAAATCATGGACGTAAGCAAGGCCGCGTCATTGGGCTGGAAGTGCAAAACGAGTCTAAAGGACGGAATAAGACTCGCATATGAGGACTTCAAGGCCAGGTAGTGTGGAGGTGAAATTCTCAAATGCTCAAACTCAAAACGCTTCAGGATTATTTATCTTCCCTTAATAGTGTTGCCGTTGCATTCTCAGGGGGAGTCGACTCTACATTACTCCTCAAAGTCTCTCATGATCTCCTCGCCGACAACGCTATAGCAATCACCGTATCAGCCTCATTCACAGCGCACCGAGAAATGAGCGAGGCCGAAGAATTTTGCAGGCTCAATCACATTCCCCACATCAAGATTCACATCAGCGAGTCCGAAATCGAAGGCTTCACTCTCAATCCACCAGACCGCTGTTACATCTGCAAGCGCGCAATCTTCACCCGAATCATCGGCGCAGCCCATGAACACGGAATCCCAAACGTCATTGACGGCTCAAATCTCGATGACTTAGGCGACTACCGTCCCGGAATGAAAGCCCTTCGCGAACTCGGAGTCATAAGCCCCCTGCTTCAATGCGGGTTCACGAAATCCGATGTCAGGGAATTATCCCGCGAATTGAATCTCTCAACTTGGGACAAACCTTCTTTCGCCTGCCTCGCCTCAAGATTCGTTTACGGCGAAAAGATTACCCCCCAGAAATTGCAGATGGTTGAACGCTCCGAAGACTTCTTGATGTCAATGGGATTCCGCCAAATCAGAGTCAGGATTCACGGCGATATTGCACGGATTGAGATTCTCCCTGAAGACTTCACACGCATAATTCAGGACGAAACACGCTCACGAATTTATGACGCTCTTAAAGGTTACGGGTTTTCATATGTCGCTCTCGATTTGAAGGGTTACAGGTCAGGAAGCATGAATGAAAATCTAAACGCTTGACATTTAACGGGCATTGTGTAATTATTCTGACGTTTCAAATTTTAAGAGGAGCTAATTTATTACAGTGAACAGAAATAACCTTACATCAGCAATGTATTTCGGCAGCTTTAACTTCTGGTGGTTTTACCAGAGGCTTAAATTTCTTTGGCTGACGTAAGGGAAAAATTCACAGCACATCAATACACGGAGAATACAGCACCTTCTGAATCAGTCAAAGGATTTCGGAAGGTGTTTTTTTTTGCAGGAAGGAATGAAAACAAAATATAATGCCCGCAAATGTAAAAGCTAATGACGGTTACAGCATAAGAATACGTCGTGGAACAATAAACTGTCTCGGTGTCGAAATATTAAGGCTCGCTGAAGAGTCCTACACAGAGATATTAATCGTAACAGATGAGAAAGTATCAGGACTCTACCTCCCGAAAGTCATAATGAATTTCCAGGAATGCCCCAAGCCTGACGGAATGAAACTGAGAGTCTGCGAACTCATAATAGATTCCCACGAAGGCGCAAAGAATTTCCAGACCGTAGCAAAACTCCTCGATGACATGGCCGGATTAGGACTCTCCGATAAGTGCATAGTTGCGGCGATAGGCGGCGGAGTCGTCTGTGAGACTGCCGGATTTGCTGCGGGGTGTTACATGGGGGGAGTAAGGCTGGTTCTTGTGCCTACGACTCTTGCGGGAATGATTGAGGCTTCAGCGTGGCAGAGTGCATTCTTGAATCTCAGCGCAGGGAAAAATCTTGCGGGAATGTCATGCCGTCCTTCGCTTGTGATTTGTGATACGGAATTTCTTTCGACACTTTCACCCCAAGAATACAAATCAGGAATCGCCGAAGCCCTCAAGACCGCGTTAATGTCAGGCGGAGAATTATTCAGGATATTTGAGCGCGGAGACGTACGGAATAACATTGAGAGAATCATAGAATGCTGCATAAAATACCGTGCAGGATTGAGTCCCGAAATGCGCACAAAATGCTTGGGCTATGCTCTTGGGAATGCGATTGAGTCCCTCAGCGGATATACGGTTCAGCACGGTCTCGCACTCGCTCAGGGTATCGGGATAACGGCTAGAGCGTCAGCAAAAATGAAATGGTGCAGCGAAGAAACGTCATCAAAAATCCTTAACGCACTCTCAAAGAATAATCTTCCTTCCGAATGCAGGAAATTCACGGCGCGGGAAATATCTCAGTCATTGCTTAACGGGCGGAAAATTTCAGGGAGCGGATTTGAGCTTGTGATTCTGTCTGAGATTGGGCGGTGTGAAGTGAAAGTTATCGGGGCAAATGAGCTTGAAGAAATTATTTTATCAGGCATGACGGCGGGAAATGTAATATAATATCAATATAAACATTTCAGGAGGTGCCACAGAATGGACATTCGTTTTGTACAGCGCGGGTGCGAAATTGATGACAAGCTCAGGGATTACATGGAGAAGAAAATATCCAAGCTGGAAAAATTCTTCAAGCGTATCATGAACTGCCAGA
>JAFSLR010000377.1 GCA_017448375.1 Synergistaceae bacterium
CCGAAACGATGAAAACTATTTGCCGTCCGTAGAAACATGCGGGCGGTTTTGCTTTACCTTTGAGACGAATTTATTACCTTCAGCAAAGTAACGCCACATAAAATTTTTGCACTCTTCAGCGTAATCAATATTAACCCGTTCAGAAGTCATAACCCTAAAATCTTTCACGCCCTCTGTAATGTACAATTCATTTCCGCAAAGATTTAACCCGTAATGCTCATTCGTGATTCCCATTGCTGAACATAATTTTCCCGGACCGTTACAGAGATTGCGAATGTCAGATATTCCCCGTCTCTGAATCATCAGCGGTATACCTTCTAGGGGTTCAAGCGCACGGATTAACACGGCTTCAGGCTTTCCGGGAACGCTCGCGGTAACGTTGAAGCAGTAATACATACCGTAGATGAGATAGACATATGCGAGTCCGCCTTCATGGTACATAATTTCGGTTCGTGCGGTTCGTTTTCCGGCGTAACTGTGGGCGGCTTTATCCTCCGGGCCTCTGTAGGCTTCAGCCTCAACGATAATTCCCGATGTGATTCCATCATGTGAATCGTGAACGAGTATTTTCCCGATTAAATTTTCGGCAACGTTACAGGCGTTTCGGGCGTAAAATGAGCTGTCTAATTTTTTCATGATGATATTATATTGTATGAAAATTTTTCCGGAAGGTGATTTGATGTCGGCAAGGTTGAAATTTGCGCTTCGTTCTGAGGTTGGCAAAGTCAGGACAAACAACGAGGATAATTTTTTCTGCAACGGTATTTACATGAGCGATGAAGAATCTAAAAGGCCGTTTTTCATGAGCGGTACTGCTGAAGTTCCATGTATTTTTGCTGTTTTTGACGGTATGGGCGGCCATGACTGCGGGGAACTTGCATCATTTACGGCTGCTGAAACTTTATCGGAACATTCAGCTGAGATTCTCAAGGGTGAACATGAAGCTGTAGACTCTTACGTGAAAGCTGCGAACTCGAAACTCACCGACCTAATGAACGCTAAGGGAATAAGAACGGGTACGACAATGGTGCTTGCGGTATTCGGGCAACATTTCTTCACGGCATATAACTTGGGGGACTCCCGAATCTACAGCATGAAGGACGGAATATTGACGCGGATAAATGACGATCATACTGTGGCTGAAGACATGGTGCGCGAAGGAAGGCTAAAACCTGAACGCGCAGAAGACTCACGTTGGAGCAATATATTGACGCGATATATGGGAATGGGAGCGGATGAATTTGCGTCATGCCCGGATATTTACGCTCTGAGGGGATATGATGAGAATAAAAGAGTGCTGCTGTGTTCGGACGGTCTCAATAAAATGCTGAAGCACCGTGAGATTTCCGGCCTCATGAAGAATTACGATTCGCCCGAAGAAACCGTGAACGCATTGACAGAAGCAGCGATAATGAAAGGCGGATTAGATAATGTAACCTGCATAGTGATTGATATTGAGGAGTAATTTTTGAAATGCTAGATGTTTAATGCCTTTGTTATTCAGAGTCTGTAAAGTATTCTGTGTATAGGCACAATTCTTTTCAGCACCTGTTCGCCGAATTATATCCTGTAACATTATTTTTCACAGTGAGTATAATTAATGACAGACGATATAAATATTATTGAAAGGGGATGTTAATTTGCCGCGCTATATATGTATTCACGGACATTTTTACCAGCCGCCCCGCGAAAATCCCTGGCTTGAAACAGTTGAGCTTCAGGAATCCGCAGCCCCTTGGCACGACTGGAACGCAAGAATCTCCGCAGAATGTTACAGCCGCAATGCCGCATCACGTATTCTCAACGAACAGGGCTATATTCGCCGTATCTGCAACAACTATTCACGTATCAGCTTCAACATTGGGCCGACTCTCCTAACATGGCTCGAAGAGAATGATCCTCTCTGTTACAGCGCAATCCTTGAGGCCGACAGGAAAGGCAGCAAGCGATTCTCAGGACACGGCCCCGCAATGGCTCAAGTCTACAATCACATAATCATGCCGTTAGCATCAAGGCGCGACAAAGAAACCCAAGTCAAATGGGGTATTGAAGATTTCAAGAAACGATTCGGACGAATGCCCGAAGGTATGTGGCTCGCTGAATGTGCAGTCGACACCGAATCGCTTGAAGTTCTCGCCGAAAACGGTATAGCCTTCACGATTTTGTCGCCATATCAGGCTCAGTCAGTCCGCGTAATAGGCTGGGGAGGCTGGCAGGACGTAACCGGAGGCAGAGTCGACACCCGCTGCGCTTACACGTGCAAACTTCCTTCGGGGCGTGAGATTGCGATATTCTTCTATGACGGCGTATTGTCCCAGAGAGTCGCGTTTGAAGGTCTGCTTGATGACGGCGGAGTCTTCGCTCACGAACTCGAAACGGTGAATCAGGCTTACGGGAAACCTATACTCTGCAACATTGCAACGGACGGAGAGTCATACGGTCATCATCACGCACACGGTGATATGGCACTGGCTTACTGCCTCGAACGCTTAGAGCAGGCATCAGGTGCACAATTAACAGTTTACGGAGAGTTCCTGAAATTTTACCCGCCCGAGTCTGAAGTGAAAATCATCGAGGAATCATCATGGAGCTGTTCACACGGCGTAAAGCGTTGGTGCGATGACTGCTCATGCGGGGACGGGACTCCAGGTTACCATCACAAATGGCGGAAACCATTGCGCGAGGCCATGAATTACTTGCGGGATGAGTTAGCGAAAATCTACGAGTCCTGCGGAATGTTCAATGATGTTTGGGAAGCACGGAATGACTATATCAATGTTATTCTTGACAGGTCGGACGGAAACGTTGACTCATTTCTCAAAAAACACTGCGTTCACGATTTAACGCCTGAAGAAAGAGTCAGGGCTTTAATGTTCCTTGAGATGCAGAGAAATTCATTGCTTATGTTCACGTCATGCGGATGGTTCTTTGATGAGATTTCGAGAATTGAGCCTGTACAGATTATGAGATATTCGGCAAGGGCTATCGAACTCGCACAACTCCTAACGGGTGAAGATTTAGAGCCTTCATTCATGAAAATGTTATCCGAAGCTCCGAGCAACGTACCCGAACTCCAAGACGGCGGGAAAATCTACGAATTACGCGCAAAGCAGGGACGAACGGACTTAAAGCAAATGGCAGCGTATTACGGAATAACATCACTGTTTGAGGATTTCAGGTACGAATTTTCAGAAGGCTGCTGGGACATGGCCGGAAGCGCAATGAATGTTGAGACAGAAGGCGAAGGATCATCATTTTCGGCTGGAAAAGTTCATGTCCGCTCAAACATCACTGGGCTTGAAGGGGATTATCTTTTTGCCGTCAACATAAATCAGGGTGAAGAAGGCGGAGGCGCGTTAATCTCCTGCGGAATATGCGAGACTGACATAACGAGGGAGCTTACGCCCGATGAAGTTTTCGAGCTTTCTACAATGTATGAGAGTGAAGACCGCGAGAAACTGCTGTTTGATAAATTCGGGTATGACCAGTATACAATCAACAACGTACCATTGAACGCGCGACACAGGATAATCAATGCGCTTCTTCATCACGACATGCACAGCCTAGAAGCGACATTGAAGAACAAGGTCAAGAATTACGACCAGCTTTTGGAGCATTTGACGCTGCTGGGAGCTAAGCCTCCTGCGATTCTGACGATAGCGGCTGAATACACGCTGACTTCGGAAATCGTGAAGAAACTTGAGGACGGACTGCCAGATTCTGCGGGGATAAGGCGTGATTTTGAGCTTGCGACGTTCTGGAGGGTAAAGCCTGACGAGGAAAGGATACGTTTTGCGTTTTCGGACTCGATGACGGAGATTTTGACTTCGATGTGCGTCGGGGGACTTGATTTGGAGGCGATAGAGAATCTCAATGACCTGATCAGCCTCTTCAACGAGAAATTCGACTGGCATTTAGTGCTTTCGGACGCTCAGAATCTCTACTATGAGTTGCTGAAGAAGTACGGAGATGATCTCAAGAATGAGCCTGAGAGAATGAGAAAGGCACTCTATGAACTCGGCCATGAGCTGAAATTTGCTGATGAGATTCTTGCGGTTCTGAGAGTGTAAAGAAATAATGTCCCTCTCCTGAATGAATAGGGGAGGGATTTTTTTTGCGGTTTTCGATGACTGCGATGTTCGAGGAAAATTTACTTGTTGTCCCGGAACGTTCCTTCAGTCCTCGAAACTATTACGGCTGACGCGGCATCACCGACAATATTCGGGATAACTCTTCCCATGTTCAATATACGGTCAATTCCCGCAAGAAGCCCGATAGCCTCCATAGGAAGATTCACGGAGGATAATACTATCGTCAGCATTACGAGTCCTGAACCGGGTATTCCTGCCGTGCCGATTGACGCGAGAGTCGCCGTAAGCATAATCATAACCTGCTGCGTGAAACTCAAATCAATCGCGAAAATCTGCGCCGTGAATACTACTGCTACAGCCTCATAAATCGCTGTTCCGTTCATGTTCATTACAGCCCCGAAAGGTATCACGAAGTTTGCTGTCTCATCATCAACTCCGATATTCTTTGTGCACTGCAAGTTAAGCGGAATTGTTGCGACACTTGAGCATGTTGCGAACACAAACGCCATAGCCTCTTTCATTTCGCGGAGGAAACGGAAAGGATTAACCCGCCCGATTACGCCGACCATCAAGCCAGCCTGTACGACAATAACGTAGATTGCACCTGCTATGTACATGGCCGCTATTGCCTTAATGTACGGAATGAGAATCTCCGGGCCGTTTGAGCCGACAACGTTCGCCATTAATCCGAAAACACCGTAAGGGGTGAACTCAAGAACGATGTTTGTGATTTCCTTCATTGCTTCCTGACCAGCGCGGAAAATGTCAAGCAACGGTTTCACAGGCTCGCCGATTTTCATCAATGCAAATCCGAGTATCAGCGCAAAGAATATTATCTGCAGCAAATTCTGTTTCGAGAGTGCCTCAAACGGATTGTTCGGTATTATGTTGATTAGCGTATCAAGCATTGAGACTTCTTTCGCTGTTGAAACTGTGCTGCTTACC